>CAYLSR010000326.1:0-2553 GCA_964385855.1 uncultured Mogibacterium sp. | reverse complement strand
CCTCCTCAACGTTCCTTGACTTGCGGCGCTGGTCCATGCCGTGGAGGTTGGAGAGAATCTTGCACATCCAGCCGAAGAAGGCCGACTGTTCCAGGTAGTCGTCGATGCCTGCGACGACGGCGGCGAACGTGCGGTTCTTCGGGGGCGGCTTCGAGAGATGCCCGAAGGCGGAGCTCGACAACGGGCTCATCGAATTGCTCGTATTCAAGGACGTCACCCGCCGGTATTTCCTCAAGGTCGTGCCGGATTTCAAGGCCGGGCGGCTCTTCGAGATCGACGGGGTCGAGAAGATCGCGACATCGCGGCAGGCGAAGCAGGTCGTGATCGAGCCGGCGGCCGGAACGATGCGGTTCGTCGCGGACGGAGAGATCATGGAGACCGGAACGATCACCATCGACGTGCTGCCGAAGGCCGTGCGGCTGCTGGTGCCGTGACGGCAGGAGTTGCAGTGGATGAAGTTTAAGAAAGATATCAAGAGATTCAGGGCAATCGTGATGACCGCGCTCCTTGCCGTACTGCTGATGCAGGGCAGCGGGATGCCGGTCTATGCGGCGCTCAATGAGGGGCTCGAAGAGCCGAAGATCGATTCGAAGGCGGCGGAGCTGTATTCCGTCACGACGGAGGAGATCGTCTTTGCCAAAAACGCGGACAAGCGGGTTGACCCGTACAGCACGACCAAGCTGATGACCGCGCTGCTGGCGGCGGAAAACCTTGAGCTCGACCGGAAAGTCACCGTCAAAGCCCAGGCTGTCGAGATCGGCGAGTCGACGATGTGGCTGCAGGAGGGCGAGGTCGTGACGGTCGAGCAGCTTCTGTACGGGGCGCTGATCGAGTCCGGCAACGACGCGGCGTACACGCTGGGTGTGACGGCCGGGGACGGAAGCTACAAGAAGTTCATACAGATGATGAACGACAAAGCGGCGGAGCTCGGCTGCACGCACACGCATTTCGCCAATCCGCACGGCCTTCAGGACGATCAGCACTATACGACGGCGGAGGATTTTCTGCTGATCGCGCGGGCCGCGTTCGAGAACGAGACGGTCCGCAAAATCGCGGGGACGGCGAAGTACGACATGCCGGCGACCAACATGGGTACCGCCTGGACGATGAAATCGCACACCGATCTGCTCACGAGCAAGGATTCCGGCGTCATCGCCGGCAAGACCGGATACTGGGAGGACGATGACTGCAGCGTCGCGCTCGACTACGACAAGGACGGGCTCAACATGATCCTCGTGCTCTTTCAGTCGGACGTGGAGACGCGGGCCAAGGACGCGAAGAAACTCTTCGCCTACGGCCGGACGGCCGTCGTCACGTATCAGCCTTTGACGGCAGAGGAGGTCTGCGGCGAGGTCCGGGTGCGCTGCGGTGAATTCAACCGCGTGGAGATCCTGCCGGCTGAGACCGTGCTCGCGTATCCGAAGAGCGGCGACGAAAGCGCGGTGAAGGTGAAGATCGAACGGAAGCGCGGCCTGGAGGCGCCGATCGCGGCAGGAGAGGAGGTCGGCACGATCTCGGTCTCCGTCGACGGGCATCGCATCGCGAAGATTCCGGCGCTGGCGGCGACGGAGATCCGGAGGGGCTGGCTCCCGTCGTACTTCTACATCACCAATCAGCAGACCCTCCTGATCGGAGGCATCCTGCTGGTCCTGCTGGCGCTGATTCTCCGGCGCAGGTATCGGAAGAAGCACAAGCAGGAGCAGGTGGCCGCGAAGCGGGAGGTCTACCGCCGGAATGCCGAAGAAAGGCGCGAAAAACACCTGAAACGCTGATAAAAAGATTCATCGCGGAAACCCGAGATTATACTTGACATTCGTGCAATGTCAAGTATAATATTTACGGATTCAGTTTAGAAATACTAAACTCAAAATTTAGATGGTAGCACGAATACTAAACAAGAAATTTAGATAGTAGCACGAATACTAAACAAATTTTTCAGTATCCGGCACAAAAGGGCCGGGATTCCGCTGCGGGGGAGCGAAGGGAAAGGGCTATGGAAATCGGTGAACGGTTAAAACGACTGCGAATAGAACGCGGGCTGACGCAGGAGGAGCTGGCGGACCGGGCGGAGCTGTCCAAGGGATTCATCTCACAGATGGAACGGGACCTGACATCCCCGTCGATCGCGACGCTGGAAGACATCCTCATCTGCCTCGGAACGGATCTGAACGACTTCTTCTCCACCCGGGAAAAGCCGCAGGTCGTCTTCACGGATGAGGATTATTTTGTGAAAGAGGACGAGGCGCGCAGGCACCGGATCGAGTGGATCGTGCCGAACGCCCAGAAGAACCGGATGGAACCGATCCGGCTGACGCTGCAGCCGGGCGGCTCGACGATGCCGGACAACCCGCACGAGGGGGAGGAACTCGGCTACGTGATCCGCGGGTCCGTCCGCATCCACATCGGCAAGGACCTGCATCTGGTGCGGGAGGGGGAGACCTTCTACCTGTATCCGGATGAGGAGCACTACCTGAGCTCGGAGGAAGGCGCGGAGATCCTCTGGGTCAGTTCCCCGCCGAGCTTCTGACCGCAAGTCCGCGGACAGAGCCGCGG
>CAYLSR010000325.1:0-2556 GCA_964385855.1 uncultured Mogibacterium sp. | reverse complement strand
GCTTCATCCAGTCGGTCGCTGAGATAGCGGGTGACCTCTTCGCATTCCTCGATGCTTACATACTGCTGTTCGCTGTCCGCAGGTTTGTCCAGCGTGACCCGGAGCGTCCAGTCTCTGCCGATGCGGCGAAACTCCGTCCGGTATACTTCCAGTTCACGCTCTGCCAGAAAATCTGACAGCAGGGACTCGACCGCCTGCGCGATATCCTGTTTTACCATGATCCCTCCGGAAAATAATCCATACATAACTGAAAGAGTGGGGATCTCCCACTCTTTCATCAGTTCCAACGTTCTCATATACTTTAGCACAACGAAAGGCTGTTTGCAAGCACTTTTTGTTGATTTTTCAACGTTTTTGGATTGCTTTGCCCCACCCGTCAGGATGTTTTCCGGCGAATCAGCATTCGCATCGAATTCAGGATGCAGAGCACCGCGACGCCTACATCGGCGAAGACCGCGGCCCACATGTTCGCGATGCCGAGCGCGCCCAGGATCAGGCACAGGATCTTGACAAACAGCGCGAATACGATGTTCTGCCGGGAGATCCCGACCGTCCGGCGGGCGATCCGCATCGTCTCCGGGATCTTCCGGAGGTCATCATCCATGATGACGATGTCCGCCGCTTCGATCGCGGCATCAGAGCCGAGCGAGCCCATCGCGATCCCGACATCCGCTCTGGACAGGACCGGGGCGTCGTTAATGCCGTCGCCGATGAAGCCGAGTCTGGCGTGTTTGTCGTCCTTCAGCTCCCCGAGGAACTGCTCTACGCGGGCGACCTTGTCGCCCGGCAGGAGCTCCGCGCAGACCTCTGTGATCCCGAGTTCCTTCGCCACGGCCTCCGCAGCCTCCCTGCGGTCTCCGGTCAGCATGATAATCCTGCGGACTCCGTTCGCAAGCATGCCGCGGATGGCTTCCGGAACTTCCGGCTTCGGAGAGTCCGCGATCAGGATGGCGCCCAGATACCGGTCTTCCGCTGCCGCGTACAGGATCGTCGCCGCAGGCTCGATGATCTCCGGGAAGGAGATCCCCTGCTCCCGCATCAGTCGGGCATTGCCGATCAGGAAGCGGACAGGTGCTTCCTCAGAAGCGGCTCCCGGTTCTTCGTCCAGAAGCGCGATCAGGCCCTTCCCGCTGACATTCTCGACGGAACGCAGCCTGTGCGGGGGAACCTCCCGGCCGTACGCCTCCAGAATCGAAAGCGCGATCGGATGCGTCGAAAGGCTTTCCGCCGCGGCCGCCTGCTCTAGCAGGTTGTCCGCGGAGACCCCCGGAGCCGGAAGGATCTTCTGCACCTTAAATTCTCCCCGCGTCAGCGTGCCGGTCTTGTCGGAAACGACCGTATGCAGTTCCGCCATCTGTTCCAGATAATTCGACCCTTTGACCAGCACGCCGATATTGGAAGCCGCACCGATCCCGGCGAAGAACGCGAGCGGTACCGAGATCACCAGCGCGCACGGGCACGAAATGACGAGGAACGTGCAGGCTCTGAGAATCCAGTCCGAGAATCCGCCGACGAAGATCGGCGGGATCAGTGCCAGCGCGATCGCGCCGAATACGACGATCGGCGTGTAATACCGCGCGAATCTCGTGATGAAATTCTCCGTCCTGGATTTGCGCGAAGAAGCTTCTTCGACCATCTCCAGAATTTTCGCGACCGTCGAGTCCTCGTATTTCTTTTCCGCGCGGATGCGCAGGAGCCCCTCCCCGTTGATACAGCCGGAAATCACCTTGTCACCGGCCGCAGCCTTCCTCGGCACGGATTCGCCGGTCAGCGCTGCGGTGTTGAGCATGCTCTCTCCTTCGAGCACGATCCCGTCGACCGGGATCTTTTCGCCTGCCCGGATCACGAGAACGTCACCGACTTCCACTTCGTCCGGGTCGATTTCCTCGATGGTTCCGTCCTCCCGCTCGATCTCTGCGGTTTCCGGCGCGATATCCATGAGATCCGCGATCGACCGGCGGGACTTCCCCACCGCATATCGCTGGAACCATTCGCCGACCTGGTAGAACAGCATGACCGCGACAGCCTCGCTGTTTTCGCCGGTCACAAACGCGCCGAACGTCGCGATCGTCATCAGGAGCTTTTCGTCAAACATCTGCCGGTTCCGGATCCCGTGGATGCACCCCTGAACGACATCCCGGCCGCAGATCAGATAAGGGACGAGATACGGGATCATCATGACCCAGTGGTTCCGGAACACATCCGGAAGGACCCCGCTGTGCTCCAGGATCATGAGTGCCGCGAAGATCACGCCCGCGATCAGGATCTGCTTCAATTCTCTCTTCTGCTTCTTTGTCATACTATGCTCGTCTCCCGGAATGCTCCGAATCCCGGCTCATCAACGGTTCATCAGCGGATGATCTCACAGTCCGGTTCTACCTTTGCGATCACTCTGGCCGCTTCCTCGAGGATCTCTTCAAAACGGTCGTCATCGGCCTCCAGCGTCAGCTTCTGCGTCATGAAATTGACGTTCGCGTCCTTGCGTGCAATTTCTTCGTAAACCTGGCTCTTTCTGACAAAATGCGGTGATACATCACCTGCAGGTCCAAGCAGGAA
>CAYLSR010000324.1:0-2570 GCA_964385855.1 uncultured Mogibacterium sp. | reverse complement strand
GCCCGGACAGCGGATCGCGGATCGCGCCGCCGATGCAGGTCGCCGCGCCGCCGAACGGCTCGATCTCGGTCGGGTGGTTGTGCGTTTCATTTTTGAACAGGAGGACCCAGTCCTGCTCTTCCCCGTCGATCTCGCACTTGAAATCCACGGTGCAGGCGTTGATCTCCTCCGACTCGACGACGCCGGTCAGCCGCCCGTCCGCCTTGAGCGCCTTGACCGCGATGGTCGCGACGTTCATGAGGCTGATCGGCTTGGTGACGCCGAGCGACTCGCGCAGGTCCAGATAGTCGCTGAAGGTCTCGTTGATGACCGGATCGCGGAAGAGGACCTTGTCGATCGTCGTGTTGAACGTCGTATGGCGGCAGTGGTCCGACCAGTAGGTGTCGATCACGCGGATCTCCGCGATGGACGGATCCCGCTCTTCCGCAGCGAAGTAATCCCGGCACATCCGGAGGTCGGCGAGGTCCATCGCCAGCCCGTGCATGTCGTGGAACTGCTGCAGATCGTTTTCGTTATACTTCGTGAACCCTTCGAGGATCGCGACCGGTTCCGGTTCCGGGTACCGCGCCTTCAGGGTCACCGGCACGGACAGGGACGCTTCCCTGGCCTCGACCGGGTTGATCAGATAGCCCTTGATCTTCTCCAGGTCTTCGTTGGTGATATCGCCCTCGAGGATGTACAGCGTGGAAGACTGCACCGTCGGCGTCTCGTCATGGGCGATGAACCGGAGGCACTCCTCCGCGGAATGCGCGCGCTGGTCGAACTGACCCGGCAGGTACTCCACGGCGACGACGATCTGCCTGCGCAGGTCCATGTCCTCGTAGCACAGGTCCGTCGGCGGCTCCGAAAAGATGCACTCCTTGGCCTTCTGAAAGGCCGCGTCCGACAGGTCTTCCACGAAATAGCGGTTGATCACCCGGACGTTCTCGATGCGGTCGATCATCAGGACCTCGCGGAACTCGTGCACGAGTTCACGGGCCTTGCCGGCGAACGCTTCTTTTTTCTCCACATAGATCGCTCTTACCATAGTCCCTCCATTCTGCTGTACTGTCTGGATGTAGTCTTTGTCGTTGGAACGGACGCCTCCGTCCGTTCCGTGCTGCCGATTTGTCCGCTACTGCAGCGCTTCAAGCGCGCGCTTCCCGATGTCGTGCCGGTAATACTTGTTACCGAAATGCACCTCATCCATCTTGGCGTATGCCTTGCGGATCGCCTCCTCCAGCGTATCTCCGAGCTCGGTCACGCCGAGCACTCTGCCGCCGCTCGTGACCTGGCGTCCCCGCTCGTCGAGCTTCGTCCCGGCGATGAAGATCCGCTCGTGGTCTTCCGGAAGGGTGACCGGGAACCCCTTCTCATAAGAAGCCGGATACCCCTGTGACGCGGCGACGACACAGCACGCGTATTGCCTGCTGAAGTCAAACTCCACCTCGTCCAGTGTCCCTTCGGTCGTCGCCATCATGATCTCGAGGAGATCGCCCTCGAGCAGCGGCAGCACGACCTGGGTCTCCGGATCGCCGAACCGCGAGTTGTAATCGATGACATTCGGTCCGTCCTGGGTGAGCATCAAGCCGAAATACAGGCAGCCCTTGAACGTCCGCCCCTCTTCGTTCATCGCGCGGATGGTCGGCTCGAAGATCTTCTCCATGCATTCCTGCGCGATGGCGTCCGTGTAGTACGGATTTGGCGCGACGGTCCCCATCCCGCCGGTGTTGAGCCCGCGGTCGCCGTCCAGCGCCCGCTTGTGGTCCATCGAAGAGACCATCGGGCGCACGATGTTCCCGTCGGTAAAGGCCAGCACGCTCACTTCCGGCCCTTCGAGGAACTCTTCGATGACGACGGTATCGCCGGACGCGCCGAATTTGCGCTCCTCCATGATCGTGCGGACGCCGTCCAGCGCCTCGTCTCTCGTCATCGCGATGATGACGCCCTTGCCGAGCGCGAGCCCGTCCGCCTTGATGACGACCGGGATCTTGCAGGTCTCTACGTACGCGAGCGCCTGCTCCATATCGCTGAAGATCTCGTACTCCGCCGTCGGGATCCCGTATTTCTTCATCATCTGCTTGGAATACGCCTTGCTGCCCTCGATGATCGCCGCCGCCTTATTCGGGCCGAAGCACGGGATCCCCTTCTCGTTGAGCAGATCCACGAGCCCGAGCACCAGCGGATCATCCGGCGCGACCACGACGTAATCCACCTCGTTCCTGACGCACCACTCCACGATCGCCGGCAGATCCTTCGCCCCGATCGGCACGCACACCGCGTCCTCCGCGATGCCGCCGTTCCCCGGCAGAGCGTAGATTTCCGTGACTCCGCGGCTCTGCTTCAGCGCCCGTATGATGGTATGCTCTCTTCCTCCGCCACCAATAACCGCAATTTTCATTCTCCATACTCCATTCTCTGGCAAAACCAGTATTGTATTCCCCGCTTTGTACCGGCACCGCTTCAGCGGCGCGCCGGGTGTTCGCCCTTTTGCGCAGGCTTACTGCCGGCGCTCGACAATTCCCTTCGCGACCTGCTCCACGGCCTGCGGCAGCAGGATCCACTCCGCCTGCTCCATCACGCGGCGCTGC
>CAYLSR010000323.1:0-2582 GCA_964385855.1 uncultured Mogibacterium sp. | reverse complement strand
CCGCACCGCAGGCAAAACGGCGTACCCACAAAGGGAATTCGAGGCAGACAGTGTGTCCACGTTGATCGGGAAACGTCCCTGAAGTTCCGGGATGAGGTCGGACGGCTTCGCGGTGTGGAACGCGCCGGCGCCGATGAACAGCATGTGATCCGTCTTGACCGGACCGTGCTTGGTGTTGACGACGCTCCCCTCGACGATCGGCAGGATATCCCGCTGGACACCTTCTCTCGAAACGTCCGCGCCGGAACGCAGCGAGTTGCCGGACGCGATCTTGTCGATCTCGTCGATGAAGATGATCCCGTTCTGCTCCGCGTTCTCGAGCGCCTCGTCGACGACCTGATCCATGTCGATCAGGTTCTGCGCCTCCTGATCCCTGAGGATCTTCCGGGCTTCGCGGACCGTCACCTTCTTGTGCTTCTTGCGCTTCGGCATCATATCGCCGAAGATGTTGCCGATCGCGATCGACATGCCTTCATTCTGCATGTCGAGCTGGTTCGTGTTCGGCACGTCATCGACTTCGATCTCAACCAGCTGATCTTCGAGCAATCCGCTTCGAAGCTGCTGGCGCACCTGTTCCCGGGCCATCGTGATGTCGTCGCGGTTCGGGTCGTTCTCCAGACTCTGCTGCTTCTGCTCGTACTCCTGCTTCTGGCTGGTGTATCCGCCGCTGTTCAGAATGAAATCAAACGGATTGCTCTTGCTGTTCTCGGACTTCTTGCGGCTGCCCGGCACGAGCGCCTCCACGATCTTGTCCTCGGCAATCTGATCCGCGATGTCGTACTTCTCATCGATCCTCTTCTGCTTGGTCAGGCGCACGGAAGCCTCCACGAGGTCACGGACCATCGAATCGACATCCCGGCCGACGTAACCGACTTCGGTGAACTTGGTCGCCTCGACTTTGACGAACGGCGCATCCATGATCTTGGCGAGACGGCGCGCGATCTCGGTCTTTCCGACACCGGTCGGCCCCATCATCAGGATGTTCTTCGGGGTGACTTCTTCTCTCATCTCGTCGCTCAGCTGGCTCCTGCGATAGCGGTTTCTGAGCGCGATCGCGACGGATTTCTTCGCGTCGTCCTGCCCAATGATGTATTTGTCGAGTTCGGCGACGATCTGTTTCGGCGTCATGTTTTTGATATTATCTGCCATCGGACACCTCCAGTTTCTCGACTGAAATGTGATCGTTCGTGTAGACGCAGATGCTGGACGCGATCTCAAGCGACTTACGCACGATCGACTCCGCATCCAGATCCGTGTTTTCAAACAGCGCAAGACCGGCCGCATATGCGTAGTTTCCGCCGGAACCGATCGCCACGATGTCGTGATCCGGTACGATGACCTCCCCGTTTCCGGAGATGACCAAAAGATCGTTCTGGTCCATGACGATCATCAGCGCCTCCAGATTGCGGGTCGCCTTGTCGTTGCGCCAGAACTGGGCCAGATCGACCGCGGCACGCTTTAAGTTTCCGCCGTGCTCTTCGAGCTTCTTTTCGAATTTGTCCGTCAGCGAGAACGCGTCCGCGACGGACCCGGCAAACCCGGTGAGGACGCGGTCTTTGTAGATCTTCTTGACCTTTTTGGCGCCGTTCTTCATGATCGTCGTCTCGCCCAGTGAGACCTGACCGTCACCGCCGATGCAGATGTCTCCGTTCGGGCGCCTGACCGCGCAGATCGTCGTTGCGTGGAACTGTATCATTTCCTCTTTTCCTTTCTTTCCGGGCCGGGCGCTTCCGCCCCGCCTTTACTTCTCTTTATACTTGCACTCGCTATTGGAGCATTTGTATTTTGCCGTCTTGCCCTTGAATTCGACCAGCATGGAACCGCATTCCGGGCACATCCGGCCGATCGGCTTGTCCCAGTAGACCACATCGCATTCCGGGAATCCGCTGCAGCCGTAGAAGGTTTTCCCGGTCTTCTTCCCGCGGCGCTGGATGATCTCCTTGCCGCACTTCGGGCAGTTCACGCCGATCTTCTTCACGATCGGTTTGGTGTTTTTACATTCCGGATACCCCGTGCACGCGAGGAATTTCCCGAAGCGTCCTTCTTTGATCGCCATCGGCTTGCCGCAGAGCTCGCACACTTCATCGGAAAGCACGACTTCCTGCTCGATCCGCTCGGCCTCCCGCTCAGCGACCTCGAGTTCCTTGCGGAACCCCTCGTAAAATTCCTCGATCGTATCCTTCCAGGCGAGCTTCTCGAGTTCGACGTTATCGAGTTCATCCTCCATGTGTCCGGTGAACTCCACATTGACGATATCCGCGAAGTACTCGGAGAGCAGCCCCGTGACATCAAAGCCCAGCTGTGTCGGCACGAGGTTTTTCTTTTCGCGCCTGACGTAGGATCGTCCGGTGGTCAGCGTCGTGATGATCGCCGCGTACGTGCTCGGACGGCCGATGTTTCGTTCCTCCATCTCTTTGACGAGCGAGGCTTCGGTGAACCGCGCCGGCGGCTGCGTGAATTTCTGCTCCTTCAGGATCTGCTCCGCCTCGAGGATCTGCCCTTCCGCCAGCTCCGGGATCTTCATCTCGGATTCCTGCGAAGAACTGCTGTAGACCTTGCGCCAGCCGTCAAATTTGAGCGTC
>CAYLSR010000322.1:0-2592 GCA_964385855.1 uncultured Mogibacterium sp. | reverse complement strand
TTGGAATATCCCCGCCAGCGGCTACGGCACGGGTGCGCCGGTCACCTGTTCCAGCTTGCGCATGTTATCCTCATCGCGCTCGCATTCTTCTTCACCCAGCGCAGCGAGCACGGAACGCGTGAATTTGTATGGAGAAGCCGTCGACAGCACCACGTTCTTCCGCGCCGCCTCTGCGCCGTCGATCGCCTGCATCGTCTCGAAGGCCGCCCAGGCGATCGAAGTGTGCGTATCCATCAGATAGTGCTCCCGGCGGAAGACTTCGCGGATCGCCTGCGCCCCGCGTTCATCGCTCGCGGAAACGCCCGCGAAAACTTCGCGGATCCTGCCGAGTTCTTCCGGCGTGATCTGGTATTCCCCGGTCTCCCCGAGCTGCTTCATGTATGCTTTGGTGTGTTCGCAGCCGCAGACGAAGTACAGGAGCCGCTCCAGATTGCTCGAAACGAGGATGTCCATGGATGGGGACGTCGTCTTGTAGAACTCGCGCCTGCGGTCGTAGTGGCCGGTCGCGAGGAACTCCGTCAGAACGTCGTTCTTGTTGGACGCGCAGATCAGCTTCCCGACCGGCAGGCCCATCTCCCGGGCAAACCAGCCCGCCATGATGTCCCCGAAGTTGCCGGTCGGTACGGTGAAGTCGATCTTCTCGCCGTCCCGAATCTCCCCGGCGGCCAGCAGTGCCTTGTACGCGGCGAAGTAATAGACGACCTGCGGTACCAGCCGGCCGATGTTGATCGAGTTCGCGCTGGACAGCGACACGCCCTCGCAAGGCTTCGGGATCTCGCGGAACAGCTTCTTGACGCCGGTCTGCGCGTCGTCGAAGTTGCCGCGTACCGCCGCCGCGCAGGTGTTTTTACCGCTCTGCGTCACCATCTGGAGCTTCTGCGTCTCCGACACGCCGCCCTCCGGATAGAAGACGATGATCTTCGTGCCCGGCACATCCGAAAAACCGTGCAGCGCCGCGCTCCCGGTGTCCCCGCTCGTCGCGGTCAGGATCAGGACTTCATCTTTGAACTCGTTGATCCTCGCGGCCTCCGTCATGAGGTTCGGCAGCGCCGACAGCGCCACATCCTTGAACGCGCAGGTCGGTCCGTGATAGAGCTCCAGCACGTAGCCGCCGCCCACCTTGACGACCGGCGTGATCTCCTCCGCCGTGAACTTCCCGGTGTAGCTGCGCTCCACGATGCGGTCGATCTCCTCTTCCGTATAATCCGGGAAAAATTTCCCGAAGACGGTCTTCGCCATCCCCTTGTAGTCCTGACGGATCACATCATGATAGTCCAGCCGGATCGTCCCGAGATCCTGCGGTACGTAGAGTCCCCCGTCCGGCGCGAGTCCGTTCAGGATCGCCTGTGAAGAAGTGATGACCGTCTGTTCATCTCTGGTACTGATATATTTTGTCATATTTACACCTTTTGTATTGAAATTTTTGTGTGAATATGATACATTATTTGCATTGCAAATACAAGCGATTTGCTGTATTTTGATGGTTTAAATCCAAATTTCGCACATTCAGAACAGGCAGGAAGACCTCCGCCCCGCCGGCAGCTGCCGCGCCGGAGCCTTCCGGGCAGCAAGGAGTTTTAACACATGAAGATCGCAATCATGGGATTCGGCACGGTGGGCAGCGGCTGCTATGAAGCCGTACAGGCGGCCGGCGACATCGAAGTCAAGCGCGTCCTCGACCTGAGGACCAACCCGCAGATCGAGGACATCCTGACCTCGGATATCAACGACATCCTGAACGACGAGGAGATCACGCTCGTCGCGGAGTGTATGGGCGGCATCCACCCGGCGTACGAATTCGTCATGCAGGCGCTGGAGCATGGCAAGCACGTCGTGACGCCGAACAAGAACCTCGTGAGCGCCTGCTACGATGACCTGATGGCCTGCGCGGCCGAGCACGGCGTCGAATTCCGGTTCACCCCGGCAGCGGGCGGCGGGATCCCGTGGCTTTACAACCTCCAGCGCCAGAAGCGCTGCGACCGCATCCTGGAGGTGCACGGCATCGTGTACGGCACCTGCAACTACTTCCTCGACGACAGGTTTACTAACGGCGCGGACTTCGACGAAGTCCTGAAAGAAGCGCAGGCGCTGGGCTACGCGGAAAGAGATCCGAGCTCGGACATCGAAGGCAGCGACACGCAGCGCAAGTGCGTGCTCTCCTCCAACCTCGCCTACGGGACGCGCATCCACGAGTCCGACGTGCCGACCCTCGGCATCAGCTCGATCCTCGCGTGCGACATCGAAGTCCTCAAGGAGCAGGGCAAGGTCTGCCGCCTCCTGATGAACTCCGGTGTGGTCGGCGACAAGCTCTACGCGTACGTCGAGCCGACGGTCTTCACCAAAGATGCGCTGGAAGCCAACGTCAAGACCAATTTCAACCTGATCACGCTGACCGGACAGAACGTCGGGACCCTGAGCTTCTACGGGCAGGGCGCCGGCAAGATGCCGACCGGGACTTCCCTCGCGCAGGATATCATCGACATCCGGGACGGCATCGGATTTGCGCCTGCGGCTGCGGATGCAGCGCCTGCCGAGGTTCAACAGCGGCAACGTGATCACCGCCACCGCCAACATCCTGCTGGGCCGGGGCGA
>CAYLSR010000321.1:0-2595 GCA_964385855.1 uncultured Mogibacterium sp. | reverse complement strand
GGAGCTTCTCCGGTAACTTGCGCGGATCGAAGGCATCCGCTGGATCCGCCTGATGTACGACGGGATCACAGATGAGCTGATCGACGTCATCGCGCAGGAAGAGAAGATCTGCAGCTATATCGACATGCCGATCCAGCACGTTTCGGACCCTGTCCTGCACGGGATGCGCAGACGTTCGACCAACGCTTCCATCCGGGAAACGATTCGGCAGCTGCGTGAACGCATATCGGATGTCCGCATCCGGACGACGCTTCTGCTGGGGTTTCCGGGTGAGACGGAGGAAGATGTCGAAACACTCCTCCGTTTTCTCGAAGAAGTCCGGGTGGACCGCGTCGGCGCGTTCATCTACTCCGACGAGGAGGGTACGCCGGCCTATGAGATGTCGGGAAAACTCTCCCGGGAGATCCTGGAGGAGCGGCTGGACCGCGTGATGACGGTCCAGATGGAAGTCAGCGAGCAGCTCAACGAGAAGATGATCGGTCACGTGTATGAGGTGATGGTCGACGAACTGCACGAAGATGGTTATTATACCGGCAGGACGGCTTATGACGCGCCGGAGATCGATAACGCGGTATCCTTCCGCGGAGCGGAAGGGCATCGCCCGGGCGATATCGTCCCGGTACTGATCACGGACGCTTACGAGTACGATCTCGCCGGAGAGGAGGTCAGCCATGAATTTGCCAAATAAGCTCACCGTCGCGCGGATGATCTCGGTGCCGTTCTTTGTCGCGGCGTTCATGATGCAGTACTATACCGTCGCTTTTGTGCTGTTTATCGCGGCGTCCTTCACGGACATGCTGGACGGCAAAATCGCGCGGGCACGCGGCCTTGTGACCAATTTCGGAAAGATCATGGATCCGCTGGCGGACAAGATCATCGTGTATTCGGCGCTCTGCCTGTTCGTCGAAGACGGGATTATCCCGGGCTGGACGCTGATCGTCATCCTGGCCAGAGAATTCGCGATCGCCGGGATGCGGACGGTCGCCGCGTCGGAGGGAACCGTCATCGCCGCAGGCATGAGCGGCAAGATCAAGACGGTCCTGCAGATGATCGCGGTCTCGGTGCTCATCATCGCCATGGGCCCGCTGCCGATGCTGATGCAGCCGGGCATGATCGTGTTCTGGGCATCGCTCATCATGACCATCTGGTCCGGTCTTGAATACATCATTAAGAATAAAAGCGTATTCTCAATGTAGAGGAGGTCATATGGATACTTCTGTCATCGCCGTAGGGACGGAGCTGCTCTTTGGCCAGGTCGTCAATACGAATGCGGCCTATCTTTCGATGCAGCTCAATCACATGGGCTTCAGCGTGATGCACCATCACGTGGTCGGGGATAATCCGGAGCGGCTGGAGCACGTCCTGCGAAGCGCGCTGAACGTGACGGATCTGGTCCTCCTGACCGGCGGACTGGGGCCGACGCAGGACGATCTGACCAAGGAGATCGTGGCGAAGGTCTTCGGCAGAGAACTGTATCTCGATGAAGGATGCCTGGACGAGATCCGTCAGTATTTTGAATCGAGCGGCAGGGTCATGTCGGAAAACAACGTCCGGCAGGCGTACATCCCGGAAGGCGCGGTGATCTTTCACAACGAAGCCGGGACCGCGCCGGCGTTTGCGCTCTGCGAAGACGGCAAATGCGCTGTCTGCTTCCCGGGACCGCCGAGAGAGATGAAATGGGTCTTTGAACACGGTGCCGCGGAGTACCTGAAGCAGTTCATCGACAAGCAGATCTACTACCGGGTCATCCGCACAATCGGGATAGGGGAGTCCGACCTTGAGATGATGCTGATGCCTGTGATCCGCGGCCAGAAGGATCCGACCATCGCGACCTACGCGAAGGAAGGGGAGTGCACATTCCGCATCGCTTCCCGCCGGGATACGCTGGCGGAGGCGAAAGCAGCCGTGGATGAGATGCTGGACGAGGTGAAAAATCTCGTCGGGAGCTACATCTACAGCTGCGATGATGAAGAGCTGAATGAAGTCGTGGTGCGCCGCCTGAAGGAAAAGGGCCTGACGCTGTCCTCGGCCGAGTCCTGCACTGCGGGTCTGTTTGCCGCGTCCGTGACGGATGTCGCAGGCGCATCCAAAGTCTTTTCCAGGGGATACATCACCTACGATGAGGAAGCCAAGATCACGATGGTCGGGGTGGACCCGCGGACGATCGATCGCTATTCGGTCGTCAGTGCGGAGGTCGCGAAGGAAATGGCTCGCGGCGCCAGGCTGGAAGCCGGCTCCGATATCGCGGTCGCGATCACCGGTTTTGCCGGACCGGAAGCCGATGAAGGCCGAGAAGCCGGGGAATCCTACATCGGATATGCCTATGAAGATACGGTCGGCGCGGTCCGCGTCGTGACGGGCAGAAACGACCGCCTGTGGAATCGAAACTACTTCCGCCTGCGTATGCTCAAGATCGTCTATGAGATTATCGAGCGGGAATTCTGAACGGAATCCGGGAACTCACGCTTTTTTGCTCTGAATAGTTCTGTTCCGGCCGTTTTGTAAACGCCCGAAAATTGATTTGAAGAGGCGGTTCAGCGTGAACATGCCGCCCGGCCGCCGGTATCCACGGCTCAGCACTTCCCGCGCTGCGAT
>CAYLSR010000320.1:0-2599 GCA_964385855.1 uncultured Mogibacterium sp. | reverse complement strand
CTTTTCGATATCGCTTCCGTTGTTGCTGAGCATGATGAGTGCGATCCCCAGGATCAGGGGCAGGCATTCCGGGATCAGTTCCGGGTGGAACCTCCCGTCAGCCACCGATGCCGTTCCCAGCGGGATCAGGGCTCCCATCACAAAGCCGGAGACCGCCTCGCCCAGAGGCAGGGAGGACACCGGGACAGGCCCGGCGCTGTACCCCAGCACAGTGAGTCCGCCGATGAGTCCGATGAGGTAAGGGACAGGCCCGGCATGCCAGGCTGCCGCCGCGCCGCAGGCCGCTGCGGCCAGAAGGTACCCGATTCCCAGCAGGAGAGCATGCTTCGGATTCAGATAGCAGTACACGAGCACCGCATCGTTTTCCTCCACATTGTCCTCTTTACTGTCTGTGCCGCTGACAAAGTCCACATAGTCGTTGATCGTGTTGACCGCGGACTGGGAGAGGACACAGGCGGCTGCCAGCAGGATACACTGGAAGGGCTGCAGGGGGAGCCCCCGCTGCAGGCACCAGAAGATCCCGAACATCGCCGGACAGAGCGACGCGGGCCAGGTATGGACCGCGGCGAGCCGGATCGCCGCCGCTGCATCGAGCGGCCGGTAGGGGGCGCGTACCGCGCCCTCTGCTTCTATTTTACTGTCTGTTCCCATCTATCTTCTCTATAGTGTTTTTACCCGCATGATCCAGTCAGAGGAGACCGCGCTTCTCGGCAAGAATGACCGCGGTGTGCTTGACCTCGACCGGGATGCCGTGGGCATCCATGCCGCCGCGGATCTGCATCAGGCAGCCGGGGCAGTCGACCGCGACGAGGCTCGCGCCTGTATCCTGGATGTGCTGCAGCTTCTTCGCCAGGATCGGAGCCGCGACTTCGGGAAGCTTGATGCTGTAGGTGCCGCCGAATCCGCAGCAGACATCGGAGTCTTCCATCTCGACGAGGGTGATGCCGTTGGTCTTGGTGAGGAGTTCTCTCTGCTCCTGACTGACGCCCAGTTCCCTCTTGAGGTGGCAGGAATCATGATAAGTGATCGTGATCGGCGTGTCGTCGCCGGACTCCTCGAGACCGCCCAGGTCGTAGAAGAGCTTGCAGAAGTCGAAGGACTTGTCTGCGAGGACCTGTGCTCTCTTGAACATGTCGGAGCCTTCCTCGAAGAAGGTCTTGTACTCACGCAGCTGATGCGTGCAGGTCGGGCAGGCGGATACGATATAATCGTAGTCCTCCGCGTGCATGGCTTCGATATTCAGCTCAGCGGCCTTGCGCGCATTCTCGCGGTCGCCCATGTAGGTCGCGGGCGCGCCGCAGCAGGACTGGCCCATCGGCATATCGACGACATAGCCGATCGAATTGAGGTCCGCGATGACCGCCTTCGCGATGTCGACATAGGCGAAATCAAGCAGGCAGCCGGTAAAGATCGCGATCTTTCCCTTCGGGTTCTCGACCTTCTGCTGAATGGTCGGGAAGATGTCGCGGAAGGGAACCGGGGCAATGCTCATCAGGCTTCTGCCCTTCGTCATGCCGGACAGGAACATGGGCAGGTGACGGATGAAATTCGTTCCCTTCGTGAAGGGATCCTGCGCCACGGAGGCGATGCGGAGCATGGAGTGGAAGAGCTTCCTGTCATTGACTGTATCCAGTGCAAACTTGTAGACCGGATTCGGATTCTCCTTATAGCTCTTCTCACGCAGCTTCATGGGGATGTGCAGACCGCCGCCTCAGACTTCTTTGCAGCGTCCGCACTGCAGGCAGATGTTCTGGATGTCCTCTGCGCGCTCCTCGGAGACGAGGAAGTGGGTCAGCAGGGTGCCGATGCCGCCGGTGTAGACCTTGGAGCCGTAGACATGGCCGCCGACCAGGGCGAAGGCGGGACATACGTCCAGACATGCGCCGCAGCGGATGCAGTTGAACATCTCGCGGAAATCGGGATCGCCCAGGATGGCCCGGCGCCCCGGATCGTCGATGATGACCGCGTAGAAGTCTTTCTTTCTCTTCTCATCGGTATCCTTGTCCACCGTCACCTCGGACGCGCCGGTGTACATGGAGATATAGGATGTGATCCTCTGGCCCGTGCCGTTGCGGGGCAGGGCGCGGAAGATGTGGCGCGCGTCTGTCAGACGGGGCACGAATTTCTCAATGCCGAAAACATAGAGATGGATCTTGGGAAGCGTACCGACCATGCGGCCGTTGCCCTCGTTGGACATGGTAAAGACCGTGCCGGTCTCCGCGACCGCGACGTTTGCGCCCGAGACGCCCATATCCGCGTGCTCGAATTTCTCGCGCATGATGCGCCGGGCAGTCTTGACCTCCTCGGCGATGATGGGCTCGTTCTTTGTCTGTGTATATTCCGTAAAGTAGTCAGCGACCTGTTCCTTGTTCAGGTGCAGGGCCGGCATGACCATATGGACGGGGGTATTGCCTTCAAGGGCGATGATGAACTCACCGAGGTCGGTCTCCTGGACCTGTACACCGTCCGCGCCCAGGATCTTGTTCATATGGATCTCTTCGGAAGCCATGGATTTGGACTTGACGATCGTCTTGACGCCCTTTTCCTTTACCAGGTTCCGGATGTACTCCATCGCCTCGTCCGTGCTCCTGGCATGGAA
>CAYLSR010000319.1:0-2626 GCA_964385855.1 uncultured Mogibacterium sp. | reverse complement strand
GTTTACGAAGGTGTTGCACTTACTTGACAATCTGCCCCGTCCCCCTGTCAGATTTTACCGGTTGACCAGTTCGATATAGTGGGTGGATTTCTTTTTGAAACGGCCGATCACGGCGTTCTCACAGCCTTTCTCGCCCAGCTGGTACCGCAGCCGTTCGAGTTCGCTCTCCTTGCAGGCGATCAGGAGGCCGCCGGAGGTCTGCGGGTCGTAGAGGCAGTCGATGCGCTCCAGCGGGACGCCGAGCGTGTAATCCATGACGTCGTGCTTCAGATAGTCCATGTTGTTGTGCGCGCCGCCCGGCAGGATGCCCATGGCCGCGAGTTCCAGCGCCTTCTCGAAGACCGGTACCCGTTCGGTGAAGAGCTCAAGGGTCACTTCGCCGCACTTCGCCATCTCCGCGGCGTGGCCGAGGAGGCCGAAGCCGGTGATATCGGTGCAGCCGTCCGCCCGGACGCCTTTCATGGCTTCGTAGGCGTATCTGTTGAGCGTCGCCATGGTCTGCTCCATGACGCGCTCTTCCTCCTGCGTCAGGAGGTCGACCTTGGCGGCGGTCGTCAGGACGCCGGTGCCGATCCGCTTGGTGATGACGAGCAGATCGCCCTCCACGGCGCGGTTGCTGAGGATGTCTTCCGGGCGCGCGAAGCCCGTGACGCTGAGCCCGTATTTTGGCTCGTTGTCGTTGATGCTGTGGCCGCCGACGATCATGGCGCCGCTCTCGTTGACCTTGTCGTTGCCGCCCTCCAGGATGGCCTCGACCGCCTCCAGCGGAAGGCAGTTCGGGAAGGTCAGGAGATTCATGGCGAGCTTCGGCTCGCCGCCCATCGCGTAGATGTCGCTCAGCGAGTTCGCGGCGGCGATCTGGCCGAACATATACGGATCGTCCACGATCGGCGGGAAGAAGTCGATGCTGTTGATCAGCGCGACGTCGTCGTTGATCTTATAGACGCAGGCATCGTCGCTGTGGTCAAAGCCGACCATGACCCGAGGGTCGTGGATCTTCGGTAATTTGGATAAGATGTCGTTCAGGACGCCCGGCCCGATTTTTGCGCCTCATCCGCCGGCGCTCGTCATGGAGGTCAGCTTCACTGCCTGCGGGATCCCGGGAATCGGGCAGGACGGACCTGCTTGGATTTCTGACATATCGTTCACGCTTTCTATTGACAAAACCTATGGTTCTATTCTGAGGAGAGCGGCTGCCGGAACAGCCGCTCCCGTCCGTTTTTTGCTGATTTTCCGGCCGGTCAGGCCTCCGCCAGCTCCCGGATCGCCTCTACCGCGGTATCGATGTCCTCCTCGGTGTTGAACGGGCCGATGGAGAACCGGACGGTCCCCTCCGGGAAGGTCTGCAGCGACTGATGCGCCAGCGGGGCGCAGTGCAGGCCGACGCGGGTCATGATGCCCCAGCGCTGCTCCAGCTGGAACGCGTTGAGACCGTTGTCGCCGTTCAGGAAATCGACCGAGACGACGCTGACGCGGCCGTCCGTGTGCGGCAGGCCGGCGAGACGGACCTGCGGGATCTGAAGAATCCCTTTGATCATGCGCGCGGTGAGCGCCTCCTCATGCGCGCGGATCTCGTCGAAATGCTCTTTCACCCAGAGCGCGGAGGCGTGCAGGCCGTAGATGCCCGGCAGATTGAGGGTTCCGCTCTCAAAGCGGTCCGGCAGTTCTTCCGGCATGGAAGCCAGGTCGGAGTGGCTCCCGGTGCCACCCGCGATCAGCGGATCGATCTCCGAGGTGATTGCCGGATTGACCAGCATGACGCCGACGCCCTGCGGTCCGAGCATGGATTTGTGCCCCGGCAGGGTGAGCCCGTCGATGCAGCACTTCTGCATGTCGATCGGCGTGTTGCCGGCGGTCTGCGCGGCGTCGACGATGAAGAGGACGCCCTTCTCCCGGCACCGCTTGCCGACCTCCTCGATCGGCATCAGCGTGCCGCTGACGTTGGAGGCGTGGAGCAGGACGACTGCACGGACGCTTTCGTCGATCATCTCCAGCGCCTCGTCGAGGATCAGCTGACCGTCCCGGTTGCACGGGAGATAACCGAGCTCGATGACGCCCTGCTGCTCCAGCTGCCAGCATGGCCGGTAGACGGCGTTGTGCTCCATGGACGAGATGAGGAACCGGTCACCCTTGCGGGCGAGCCCTTTGATGAGGAAGTTCAGCCCGTAGGTGTTGCCCGGGGTGAAGATGGTGTATCGGGAGCCGTAGCCGTTCATCATGTCGTTGATGATCTCGCGGGTCTCCAGTACGACGCCGGCGGCGGAGTACGCCTTCCTATAGCCGCCGCGGTTGATGTTGCTGCCGTTGTTCAGGATATAGTCGTTGACTGCTTCGGCGACTTCCTTCGGCTTCGGGTAGGAAGTCGCGCCGTTGTCCAGATAGATCATGATGCTTTTTCCTTTTCATGCTGAATGCTACATAAATACTAACGGAAGACGTACCGAAAGTCAAACGCCTCAAAAACCGTCCTATTGAAAATCTCTATACGACCGCATGCAATACTGCGGTCGAAACCGCAGTATTGCCGGGACTTCGTGGTGTGCGCGCATTTGCTTTTCAACCTTGATAGCGGTTCCTGTATGTGATATAATGTTTTGGCTCTGTTGAGCGATTGTCATAACTCGGG
>CAYLSR010000318.1:0-2629 GCA_964385855.1 uncultured Mogibacterium sp. | reverse complement strand
GCGCTCGTCCCGAATCAGGACGAGAGCAATCAGGAGCTGATCTATCAGCGCAACAGGATCCGCCTGGAACTGCTGCCGCTTTTGGAGCGGGAATACAATCCGAACATTCGCGCCGGCCTGCGGCAGCTGGCCGGGATCGCGGCGCTGGACGACCACTACCTGGAGCAGGTGACATCGGCCGTCTTTAACCGGGCGGCGGATTACGATACGGCCCGGGACGTCCTCACGCTCGACACGGAGGTGCTGGCGAGCCAGCACCCGGCGATCCTGCGGCGGGTGATCGCGCTGACGATGCGGACGATCGGGATCAATTCGGAAATCAGCTACGGGCTGGTGCACGAGGTGATCGCAGTGCTGTTTTCGGACAGGCCTTCGGCGCAGATCAAGCTGCCGGACAACATCATCGCGGAACGCGAGTACCGCAAGCTGGTCTTCCGCACGGATACCGGGGTGAAACGGCCGGTATCTCCGAACTGCCGGCTGGTGACCTCGGTCATGCCGCGCGGCGAGTTCAAGGAGCCGGAAGGGCGACCGTACGCCGCGTTCGACCTCGGAAAGCTCAGCAAGGTCTATCCGGGCCAGATCGGGCAGATCACGCTGAGGACCCGGATGGAAGGGGACCGGATCGCGATCGGAAAGGACCGGCACCAGAAGATCCAGGATTTTCTGGTGGACGCGAAGGTCCCGAAGGGGGTGCGGGAAGAGATCCTGATGGTGGCGGTCGGAAGCGAGGTCCTCTGGATCCTGCCGCATGACGCGCTGCCGACTGCGGCCCAGCGGGAGAAGGGCAAATATTCACAGAATTATCAGATTACGGACAGAACGAAACAGGTCATATTGCTTGAAATCCACGAAAGGCTATGATAAAATAATCGGGCAGTTTGTGCAAAATAACAAATTCTGCAAATGTTTACAGAAAGGCAACCATTAAATTGAAAAGATTCGGCAGAAATTTTGGTATATACCTACTGATTTTCGTATTTGTGCTGGGCGCGGCCTACTTCTACCGGGGGATGGACAGCGCCGTTCAGGTCGAGGAACTGGAATTCTCGAAGTTCGTCGATCAGCTGGAAGCCGGGAAGTATGAAAAGATCAACATCTCGGAGCGCAAGATCACCGGGACGAAAAAGGACGGGAACATCGAGTACGCGTATTCGCCGTCCCTGCTTGAGATCGACTGGGTCGAGCAGCAGTACGTCTTCCCGATGCTCGAGGAGAACAAGATCCAGCTCGAAAGCGATCCGCCGGAGAGCGACATCAACTTCTTCTCGCTGCTGCCGACGATCATCATGATCGCGGCGCTGGGCTTCCTGTTCTACTTCATGATGAGTCAGGGGGGCAACAACAAAGCCTTCCAGTTCGGCAAGAACCGGGCGAAGCTGTACAAGGACAACGGCAAGAGCATCAAGTTCGAGGATGTCGCCGGCCTCAAGGAGGAGAAGGAGGAACTTCAGGAAATCGTCGATTTTATCAAGAACCCCGCCAAGTACACCAAGCTCGGCGCCAGGATCCCGAAGGGCGTGCTGCTCGTCGGCAATCCGGGTACCGGTAAGACCTACATCTCCAAGGCGACCGCCGGCGAGGCGGGCGTGCCGTTCTTTACGATCTCCGGTTCGGACTTCGTCGAGATGTTCGTCGGCGTCGGTGCTTCGAGAGTCCGCGACCTGTTTGAGCAGGCGAAGAAGAACGCGCCGTGCATCGTCTTCATCGATGAGATCGACGCGGTCGGGCGCAAGAGAGGCGCAGGACTCGGCGGCGGCAACGATGAGCGCGAGCAGACGCTGAACCAGCTGCTCGTCGAGATGGACGGGTTCGACGGCAACTCCGGGATCATCATCCTGGCGGCGACCAACCGTCCGGATGTCCTCGACCCTGCGCTGCTGCGGCCGGGCCGCTTCGACCGTCAGGTCGTGATCGGCATGCCGGACGTCAAGGCCAGAGAGGAGATCTTCAAGGTCCATACGAGAAATAAGCCGCTGGATGACGACGTGACGCTGGAAGTCCTGGCCAAGCGGACGCCGGGCTTCTCGCCTGCAGATATCGAGAACCTCATCAACGAGGCGGCGCTCCTGACGGCGCGCCGGAACGGGACCAAGATCCGCATGGACGAGATCGAAGAGGCGACGACCAAGGTCATGGCCGGACCGCAGAAGAAGTCCCGCGTCATCTCGGAGGCGGAGCGCCGCCTGACGGCGTATCACGAGGCCGGTCACGCGATCGTCATGCGGTCGCTGCCGAATTCGGATCCGGTCCACCAGATCACGATCATCCCGAGAGGGATGGCCGGCGGGTTTACCATGTCCCTGCCGGAGCAGGACAAGTTCTTTGAGACGCGCGGCAACATGATCAACACGATCAAACACCTGCTGGGCGGCCGCGTGGCGGAGGAACTCAAGCTGGAGGACATCAGCACCGGCGCGAGCAACGACCTGGAGCGCGCGACCAACATCGCGAGGGCGATGATCACGGAGTACGGCTTCAGCAAGCGGCTCGGCCCGGTCAGCTTTAATTCCGGCGGGGAAGTCTTCCTCGGCAAGGATTTCTCGACCCGTCAGAACTATTCCGAGGCGATCGCTTCGGAGATCGATACGGAGATCCGCGCGATCCTGGAGGAATGCTTCGCCGCGAC
>CAYLSR010000317.1:0-2633 GCA_964385855.1 uncultured Mogibacterium sp. | reverse complement strand
TTCGGTGTAGGAGCAGGTGTCGTCGGAACAGTTATTCTTCTCGGACGTTTCTGGGATATGATCAACGATACGTGGGTTGGCTCCTGGACAGACCGCTATGATTCGCCAAAGGGCAAGTACCTGCCGTGGATCAAGGCGTCCGTCCTCCCGCTGTTTATCGTGACCATCCTCGGATTCTGGGCGCATCCGGACTGGGGTTACACCGCGAAGGTGGTCTGGGTCGTCGTATTGTACTTCGCATGGGCGTTCGCGTTCACCTGCCTGAACATCCCGTACACCGCGCTGACGGCGGTCATGACGCAGGATCAGGCGGAGAGAGCTTCCGCAGCCGGCTACAGAATGGCGTTCGGCAACATCGTCATGATCATTCAGGGCTCGCTCCTGATGCCGCTCGTCATGAGATTCGGCGGCGCGGAAGGCAATATGCCGGGCGGCTGGGTAAAGACCGTCATACTGTTCTCGATCATCGGGATCATCGCGGTCTTCATCTCCACTACAGTCACGAAGGAAGTCGTCAAGAAACCGAAGGCGATCGAGAAAGACAAGACTCCTATCATGCAGAATATCCGCTACGCCATCAAGAACAAGCAGTTCCTGATCGTAGCCTTCGGAATGTTCATCGTCGGATTCTACAACCTCGGCAGAATGACTTCCATGACATACTTCTTCAGCTATGAGCGCGGCGACATGGGCGCGATGGGCTCTTTCGTCACCGCACAGGGGATCGGCGGCATCCTGGGTGCGCTGTTCCTGGCTGAGAACCTCTCGAAGCTGTTCAAGAGCAAGAGCAAAGCTGTCATGCTGTGCACCGCGCTGGCGATCATCGCGACCCTGCTGCAGTACGTCTGCAGAGACGGCGGCGCAGGCTTCCTGATCGGCGCATTCTTCGGACAGATGTTCATCTACACGGCGCTGACCATCATCTTCTCGATGATCGCGGACTGCGTGGAGTACGGACTGCTGAAGGACGGCGTCCGTATGGACGGCTTCTACAGCGCATTCGGTTACTTCTGGCACAAGGCCGGCATCGCGCTCGGTTCCGCAGGAACCGGCTGGGTGCTCGCGGCGACCGGTTTCGTTCCGAACGCAGCGACGCAGGCGGCTTCGGTATTCGGAGGAATCAACTTCATGTTCTTCTGGCTCCCGATCATCCTGGCAGTCCTCATGCTGATCGCGTTCGCGTTCTACAAGATCGACTTCAAGACCTTCGACGGCATCCTGGAGCAGATCGAAGAGAAGTACGGCGCAGATGCGACTCACGCAGAATAGTTTAACTGCGAAAGCCTTTTTTCTCCATACATACCATACATACCGCAGTAAGTGGGCAGTCTGTTCTGCCCATTTATTGTCTGTATGTGAGGGAGGCAGCACATGAACAACAGTCCGCTCACCAGAAAATACCGAAACAGCATCATCGCGGTCCTCTGCGTCTTCGCGTCCTGCAACTGCATGGGCGCCGTGGACGGCGCGCTCGGCAAGATCGCGGAAGCCCTGAACGTCAGCCCGACGACCGCGCTCTACTGCGGCAGCGTGCCGGCGATCATGACGATGGTGGCCAGCCTGACGATCGGCATGCAGGCGGGCAGCCGCATCCGATACCGCACGATGACGGTGATCGGCGGGGTCTGCATGCTGGTCGGGGGAATCGTCCCGACGGTGATCCACAGCTTCGCGCTGCTCCTGGTGTTCCGGGGACTCTTCGGATTCGGCGCCGGCGCCCTGCTGAGCATCGAAAATCCGCTCGCGACGATCCTGCTCGAGGAAGAGGGCCTCAGGGCCCGCATCCTGGGCTACGGGACGAGCGTCGGATTTGCGTTCCAGATGCTCATGCAGTTTCTCGGGGGCGTGCTCGCGGATGTCCGCTGGAATTACGTCTTCCTCGTCCACATCCTGCTGTTCGTTCCGATCGTGCTGGCGCTTCGCTACACGCCGGACATCCCGCTGATCGGGAAACAGGACGCGCAAGCGGAAGGGGAGACCGCCAGTTCGGAAGGTGGTTCCGGCGCGTTCATCCCGCTTGTGGTGATCCTGATCTGCGTCATGATGGGCATCAACGGGGTCCTCATCTGCCCGCTGCTCCTCGGGAGCGCGTTCTATGTCGGTGCGATCAGCGACAGCGCGACGCTGGCGGGGCTGATCGCGGTGATGTACTCGCTGGGCAACATGATCGGCGGACTGATCTATCCGCACATCCATAAGCGGCTCGGGGACTGGGGGTATACCGTCTACCTGCTGGTCATGGCGGGCGGTCTCTTCATCAGCGCGTCCGCCCGGACGATCCCGACGATCGCGTTCGGCTTCATCTTCGGCGGGGTCGGCAACGCGTGCCAGATCCCGGCCATCATGTTCAAGATCGGTCAATTGTGCGACAGGGTGCAGCTGGGGCGGGCATCCTCGCTCATGGTCATGATGATGTATCTCGGGATGTTCGGGTGCTCCGCGTGGGAAGCGCTGGTCGGGAAGCTGACAGGGGATTTCCTGTACATGCCGCTGTACATCGGGTCCGGGATCATCGCGTTCTTCGCGCTGATCTTCCTGGCGGCGGCCATCAGAAGTGCAAAAAAAGAGCGGCAGGGCTAGTGATATGCTCCCTTTATGAGAGACAGTGAAAAAGAAAATCACTGTTAATCATG
>CAYLSR010000316.1:0-2648 GCA_964385855.1 uncultured Mogibacterium sp. | reverse complement strand
GATTATGCCAGCGCGATCGAAACAGTAGAACTCGAGGTCGGGTGCCCGGAGGGAGGAAATCACGAATGGGATCAACATGCGGCCGGCCGGCGGCTATACGCCGGATATGATGGATTACGCGCACTCGACGGATGTCTACCAGATCTATGCGGACATGGTGACATCCAACAGGCGCCTCCTGCCGGACAGCTGCGACCACAAGTGGTGCGTCTACGCGAGCCGCAGGGATTCGCACACGTACGCGCACAGCCATGAGGACGTCCTCCACCGCTACGGCAGCCGGATCGTCATGTGCGAGCGGATGCCGGAGGCGATCTCGGGCGCGATGGGCAATCAGATGTATACGGCAAAATTCGACACGGAAGACGAAGTGCATGAATTCGTTCGGTTCGTGCAGGAACACGCGGAGTAGAGAGCATGAAAGAGACTTATTACAGACAATACAGCTGGATCCTGGACCGGGAGATGGAGCACGTCGTCTTCGGCGAGCGCGGCAAGGTGTGCTTCGCGTTCGCGCCGCAGAACGGACACGTGTATGATTTTAAGAACTTCGGGATGGTCGAGACCGTGCGGCCGTGGATCGAGGCCGGCAAGCTCCGGGTCGTCTGCGTGGACAGCATCGATGAGGAGAGCTGGTCCAATGAATTCGGCGATCCGCGGGAGCGCATCGAGCTGCAGGAACACTGGTTCCACTATCTGACGGACGAACTCGTGCCGCAGTTCCTGCAGAACGGCGAGAAGGGCATGGTGACCGGCTGCAGCATGGGCGGCGTCCATTCCGGCGTCGCGTTTTTCCGGCGGCCGGATCTGTTCGACACGATGATCTCGCTCAGCGGGCTCTTCGACGCGAGCTGGTTCTTTCACGACTACATGGACGATCTGGTCTACGCGAATTCGCCGATCCACTTCCTGCCGAACATGCCGCAGGACCACCCGTGGATCGATCTCTACAATCAGGGCAACATCATCATCTGCTGCGGCCAGGGTGCCTGGGAAGACGAGATGCGGCGCGACGCGGGGCTTCTCGACGGGATCCTCACGGGCAAGGGCATCCGGCACTGGACGGACTTCTGGGGGTACGATGTCAACCACGACTGGCCGTGGTGGCGTAAGCAGCTTCCGTATTTCGTCGGAATCCTGCTCGGGGAAGCCTGATCCGTTTACAAAAACTGACAAGCCCCGGCGTTCCTTTTGGGAAGCCGGGACTTTCACTGTCTTACCGCTTTGCTTTTCGCTTCTCTGCCGCTTCCTTGCGCTTGCGGCGGATCGTCTTTGGCTTCATGACGGAGAAGCCGAACCGTCCGAGGGATTTCCGTTCGACCCGATAGTAGTGACCGTGGTTGTAGCTGACCAGATCCAGCCGCTCGAAGTGATAGGCGCCCTTCTCGTCGACGAGGTCCTCCCGCACGTGGACCGCGACGATCTCCGCCATGAATACGTCGTGGCTCGGAAGCTCCTTCACTTCAAAGACCCGGCATTCCAGATTGACGGGTGATTCCGCGATCATCGGCGCGGAAACCTGCTCTCCGGCCGCTTTGGTGAGGCCGGCCTCCCTGAATTTATCTTCGGACGCGCCGGACCGGACGCCGCAGTAATCGCAGGCGCGCGCAAGATCCTCCGTGACGAGGTTGATCACGAATTCTCCGGAATCCCGAATGATGTCGTGGGAATAGCGGGATTTCCGGACAGAAATATAGGTCATCGGCGGAACCGAATTGAGGATGCCCGTCCAGGCGATCGTGAGGATGTTGCTCTGCTCCATGTCGCCGCAGCTGACCATGACGGCCGGGATCGGGTAGAGCATCGGGCCCGGCCGGGAGCTGATCTTGCCGAGAGTGTAGTGTGGTTCTTTTTCCGGAAGCTGTGCCGGTCTGTTCTGTTTGTTCAATCGATTGCTCCTTTCAGGCTCCTTTTGATACTTTTTTTCTATTTTAAATGAGCGGGTCCCGGCAGTCAACCGCCTGCGGGATGGTATGGCCCGGAGAACTGCCGGTCGCATGGAGCGGGTATCCGAAGCGCAGAATACTCAGAAAATACAGCAGGCTGTCAAATAAAATCCTTGACAGCCTGCTTTTCCTGTGTTATAGTACCGAGGTATGGTTGAGAACTTGTCGAACGTCGAGTATGCCAGCCTGCTGTATGACTTCTACGGAGAGCTTCTCAAGGACAGCGAGCGCGAGGTCATGAACCTCTATCATGAGGACAACCTGTCGCTCACTGAGATCGCGGAGGAGATCGGGCAGTCCCGACAGGGCGTGCACTACACGCTCAAGCGGGCGGAGAAGAGCCTCGGGAAGTACGAGGAGAAGCTCGGTCTGGTGGCCCGGTACAGAGAGAACAGGAAGCAGGCGGATCTGGCAGAGCAGACGGTGCGGCGGCTGATGGCCAACAGCGCACTGGATGAGGACACCCGGTCGGGGATCCGCGCGCTTGCGGACCTGATCAGAGACTTAACGGAGTAACGAATGGCATTTGAAGGATTAGCAGATAAACTGCAGGAAACTTTCAAAAATCTGCGCGGCAAAGGCGTGGTGACGGAAAAAGACATCGACGCGGCGATGCGGGACGTCAAGCTGGCGCTCCTCGAGGCGGATGTCAACTTTAAAGTCGTCAAGAAGTTCGTTGACACGGTCAAGGAAAAGGCGATG
>CAYLSR010000315.1:0-2652 GCA_964385855.1 uncultured Mogibacterium sp. | reverse complement strand
CGAGGTCCAGATCCGTTTCCGCGCCGTCCTCCGTCACATAGACTTCGCCGTGCTGATACGGGCTCATCGTTCCCGGATCGACATTGATGTACGGATCCATCTTCTGCGCTGCGACCTTGAGTCCCCTTGCCTTCAGAAGCCTGCCGAGCGAGGCGGCTGTGATCCCCTTGCCGAGCCCGGAAACGACGCCCCCTGTCACAAATATATACTTCGCCATTGTGCACCTCCTCTTTCTCCCTGATCTCACCCTCTGCAGTTCCCTCTGCTTTTACCGCTCGCTGAACATCAGCTCCGCATAGGTCGGGAACGGCCAGTACTTTTCATCGACCAGTCCCTCCAGTTTGTCCGCTGCAGCCCTCGCCGCAGTCATATCCGGAATGATGACATCTCTGCAGTGCGCCGCCTGCGCCTTGCCGATCCCGGCCGCGCCCGGAAGATCTTCCGTCAGTTTGCCGCACAGGGCCGCAAGTTCGTCCGTCAGACCGGATACTTCCGCGGCGGCTGTCTTCTCGTACTCTGCGGCCAGCCCCAGCCGGCTTTTGCCCGCCGCTCTTTCGCACAGAACGGCCGCAAACTCCGACGCCGCCGGCAGGATGTTCTTGCTGATCATATCGATCATGGTCCTCGCTTCGATCAAAATCTCCTGGATGTACTTTTCAAGGTAGACCATGTACCTTGCATGGACCTCTTCCGGCTGATAGATCCCGTGACGGCGGAACAGCTCGACGACTTCGTCCTTTTCCAGCTCACCGAGCGCGTCCGCGGTGGTCTTCAGGTTGAGAAGGCCGCGGGCTTCCGCCTCTTCGACCCAGGAGCTGTCGTAACCGTTTCCCTCGAAGAGGATCCGGTGATGCTCCCGGAACGTCCTCCTTAGCAGACCCGAAAGCGCCTCGCCGAAGTCCTCCGCGCCTTCCAGCTCATCCGCGAACTGCATCAGCGAATCGGCCATGATCACGTTGAGCACGATGTTCGGCCCGGAGATCGAGTCGGAGGAACCCACCATGCGGAACTCGAACTTGTTGCCGGTGAAGGCCATCGGCGAGGTCCTGTTCCGGTCTGTGTTATCGAGGCGGATATCCGGGAGGATCGCGACCCCGACGTCCAACATGCGCTTCCCGATGTCGTCGTGTCCGTTCCCGGCGAGGATATCTTCGATCACGCCGGTGAGCTCGTCCCCGAGGAAGATCGAGAGGATCGCCGGTGGCGCCTCCTGCGCGCCGAGCCGGTGATCGTTGCCGGAGGACGCGACGGAGGCCCGCAGGAGCCCCTGATGCTCATCCACACCCTTGACGAACGCCGCGAGGAACGTCAGGAACTGCAGGTTCTGGCTCGGTGTGGAGCCCGGCTTGAAGAGGTTTTTGCCGGTGTCTGTCGCAAGAGACCAGTTGTCGTGCTTACCGGATCCGTTGACGCCGTCGAATGGCTTCTCGTGGATCAGGCAGGCGAAACCGTGCTTGTCCGCGACCTTCTTGAGCAGCTCCATCGCCAGCTGGTTGTGGTCGCAGGCCGTGTTCGCGTCACTGTAGACCGCCGCCATCTCGTGCTGGGACGGCGCGACCTCGTTGTGCTTGGTCTTGGACGGCACACCGAGTTTCCACAATTCCTCGTCAAATTCCTGCATGAACGCCGCGACCCGCGGCTTGATCATCCCGAAGTAATGATCCTCCATCTCCTGCCCTCTCGGCGACGGGGCGCCGAACAGCGTGCGCCCCGTGAGCCTGAGGTCTCTCCGCGCGTTGTACATCGCCTTGTCGATCAGGAAATATTCCTGCTCCGGCCCCACCTGCGCGACGACCCGGGAGGTCTCCGCGTCTCCGAACAGCCGGAGGATCCGGACCGCCTGCTCGCTGACCGCTTCCATGGATTTGAGGAGCGGCATCTTCTTATCGAGCGCCTGGCCGGAATAGGACAGGAAGATCGTCGGGATGTACAGCGATCCGTCCTTCACGAATGCGAAGGAGGAAGGATCCCAGGCGGTATACCCTCTCGCTTCGAATGTGCTCCTCAGCCCTCCGGACGGGAACGAGGAGGCGTCCGGCTCTCCCTTGATCAGTTCTTTGCCGGAGAATTTCATGATGACCTGGCCGCTCCTCCCCGTATCGATGAAGCTGTCGTGCTTCTCCGCCGTCGCCCCGGTCATCGGCTGGAACCAGTGCGTGTAGTGCGTGGCCCCTTTCTCGACCGCCCACTGCTTCATCGCCTCCGCGACTTCTTCCGCTGTGAATGCATCCAGCGTCTCGCCTGCCGTCACGCACCGCTTCCATCCGGCGAACGCTTTCGCCGACAGCCGGTCCTGCATCTTCTCCTCATCGAACACCATGCTTCCATAATATTCCGGCAATCTCTTTGTACTCATTTTCTCTTCCTCCCATCATCATTTGTACGATCAGACTTGTCCCGTTTCATTTATCCCCTTCACGGGCCTCCCCTTATGACCCGCGCTTATTATAGTAAAACCAGCGATCACCTCCCGTTATTTCCCGCTGTCCCCGTAGTTGGATAACACTCTTGCGGACGGATCCGCGACATCGCACCCTTGCCACTCCCGGTTCGGCATCCAGTAGTCCATGATCATTCCGCCCTGTCCCGGATAGTACTGCTCGAAGATCTCCCGGTACAGCAGGCTCTCCTTGGTAAACGGTATGTAGCTGC
>CAYLSR010000314.1:2350-2660 GCA_964385855.1 uncultured Mogibacterium sp. | reverse complement strand
GATCTTGCTCGCCGGCATGTTGACGCAGCCGTGCGAGCCGTTTTTCTTGTAGATGGTCCCGCCGAAGCTCGAGCGCCAGCTCGCGTCGTGCAGGCCGAAGTGCTCTTTCCACAGCGGCATCCAGTACTGGACGAAGGTCCCGCTCTGCCGGAGCACGTAGTTCTTGGCTTTCTTGACGATCGAGAACTTGCCGGTCGGGGTCTGCGTCCCGTTCTTGACATCGCCGGTCACGACCTTGGAGGTGAAGACGACCTTGCCCTTGTTGTACAGCTGCAGCGTCTGCGAATTGATGTCGATCAGGATGTACTTC
>CAYLSR010000314.1:0-2340 GCA_964385855.1 uncultured Mogibacterium sp. | reverse complement strand
TAGTCACTGCCGAAGAACTTGCGGCAGACATCCTTGCCGATCACACCGGTCTTGCTGTCCGGCGTGACCTTGACACCGTTGTAGGTGAAGGCTTTCTTGGCGATGGTGCCGTTGTCGTTCGCGTAATACAGCTTGTTTTTGATATCGATGAACTTGCCGCAGGCGATCGTGCTGTCCTTCTGGACGTAGTACTGCTCGTTCTTCCAGGTGATCACGCCGCTCGTCTGCTTGGTGATCCCGTTCTCGGCAGCGTAGTAGTAGTTCTTGCCCCATTTGTAGACGCCGGTCTTCATCGCGCCGGTGTCGGATGCCCGGTAGATCCGGGTGACTTTCTTGCCCTCCGCGTTCCTGGCTTTGATCTTGACCGTTCGGCTGACCGCCAGATGACCCAGCTTGCCGACGTAGTAGGTCTTGCCGTTCACGACGTGCAGATCGCACCTGGAGATCCGGACGCCGTTCGCGTTGGCGAGGAAGTTCTGATTCTTGTACTTGTACGGTCCGACCACGATGGCCCCGTTCGATCCCGCGAAGTAGCCCTTTTTATCCACCCACACCATGGTGTTCTGCGCGATGGTGCCGTCCTTCTGAACGTAGTATTTGTGATCTTTGTACGTGACGAAGCCGGCCGTCTTCTGCATTTCGCCGCTCTTCGGGTCGACGTAGCACAGGTGACCGTCCTTGCTGACGATCCCGGTCTTTTGCTTGGACGCCGCAGAAACCGTGCAGGCCGAAAACACCAGGACCATGATCATTGCAAATAGCAGAATGCGTGAACGCCTCATAAAAAGCTTCCTCTTTATCGCCAAAACCGCTTCGCGCGGGCGAATTGTGCCGCCGAAGTCGGAGAAGTACCACATATAGTTTACGGATATGATTATCGGTAAACCTTATACAGCATTGTACCACACTCTGAAATAGAATGCAATAAAATTATCGGTAAACTTGTTGAAGGTTTTTTGCGCTTGTGATACAATCACGATGGCAAAATCCGCGGCAAAAAAAGAGGAGCTTCAGGCACCCATGTTTAAAAGAATTCTGGCAACCATCAGCATCCTGGCAATTCTCACGACTTCGCAGATCAGCATGATCTGGGCGGCCGATTGTGATGTGCCGGAAGTGCCGGCGGAGGTGCCGGAGACCGTCAGTGAGCCGCAGGCCGCCGATGTGCCGGAAGCTGCCAGCGAGCCTGAAACTTCGGTTGAAGCGCCGGAAGTCGCCAGCGAGTCGGAGGTCCCGGAAGAAGTGACGGAAACTGCCGAGGAAGCGCAGGCCGAAGCCCCAGAAGCCGCCGCACCTGCGGCGTTCGACTTTCGGGCCGCGGATCTGGACGGGACGGAGCAGAACTACGTGACGCCGGTCCGAAATCAGGGCAGCACCGGGACGTGCTGGGTCTTCGCGCCGATCTCGGCGGCGGAGATCAGCGCGATGACGGCGGGCGTGGAGGATCCGGACTTCTCGGAGCTCTACGTCGTGCTGCTGGCGAACGACGCGGACGCGTCGGAAGGCATGGTCCTCTACCGCGCGAAGGCGGACGGGTCGCTCGAGCTGGCGGATCCGTTCCTGAGCATGGGGGACAACGGGGAGTACATCGCTTCCCGGATGATGTCGTGGAAGGCTCTGGTGGATGAGAGCTATTACGACGTGAATTATCCGCTGAACGGGCGGACATCGGCGCAAAAGGCCGATTCGGATGAGACCGCGCTGAACTATCCGGTCAGGATCCAGAATGTCAGCTTCCTGCCGTCCCCGGCGGACCGGTCGGGGAACCTCTGGACCGGCTACAACGAGGAGGGCACGGCCGCCATCAAGGATGCCCTGACGCAGGGGCAGGCGGTGACGATCTGCTTCAACGCCTCCACCGGGATGGCCGGCGGAAGCGGCAGCACCGCAGACCTGAACTACCGGCCCAAGGCCCAGTATACCGACGACGCATCGATCCTTTCGTCGGCCGGCGTGCAGGCGCACATGGGCGTCATCGTTGGATGGGACGATTCGTATTCGGCAGAGAATTTCAACGTCCGCCCGGCGGGCGACGGCGCCTGGATCATCAAGAACAGCTGGGGTACGCTCGAAAACTGGCGGGGGACGATCCGCCGCTACCTCAATACCGCGAGCGGCCGCGCGTCGATCCTCGAGGCGTACCGAATCGCCAACGGCCTCGACGAAGAGACCGCCGCGCAGGTCAGCGACGAAGAGCTGATCCTGTTCGCGATGCCGGTCGACCGGGACGGCTACTTCTATATCTCCTACTATGACAAATCCATCTACAATCCGATCGTCTACGAGGCGGAGCTCAACGATTACGATACGATCTACCAGTACGACGATCTGAACCTGCTG
>CAYLSR010000313.1:0-2664 GCA_964385855.1 uncultured Mogibacterium sp. | reverse complement strand
GCCGGTGATGCTGGTCCCGAAGATCGCGCCCAGCACGATCCCGATCGCCTGTTTCACCTTCATCATGCCCGAGTTGACGAAGCCGACCACCATGACCGAGGTCGCGGAAGAAGACTGTATGACCGCCGTCACGCCGGCGCCGAGCAGGATGCCCTTCGGCGTGTTGCCCGCCAGCTTGTACAGCAGCATCTCCATCTTGCTGCCGGCGACCTTCTTGAGCGAATCCCCCATGACCGACATTCCGAACAGGAACATCGCGACACCGCCTAGCAGCGAAATGATGTTGGTTGCGTCCATCCTTTTAAACCCTCCTTATAAAAAAAGAGACTTTCACCGCAAAAGAGCGGTAAAAGTCTCGCTACTTCGAACATATCCCGGGGCATCTGTCCCGTACTGACGAAATATGTCACGCCTTTCGGCGCAAGCTACTCCCTGTAAACCGCTATTACTATCTCATAGCGGCTCTGCTTTGTCAAGCGGAAAATGACGGTCTCTTCACTCTAAATTTCCGCCTTCCAGTCCCCGAAATCTGCCGCGAGCTGTTCCCGGATCTCCGCGAAGTCGATCCGAAGCGCTTCCCCGGAAATCGCGACCGGCACCTGCTCTCCGAACGTATAGTGAAGCGGATAGTTCCCGCGCGCAAAATCATATACGGTCACCGCTTCCCGCTCCGGATCCACGATCCAGTACTCCCGCACGCCGGCCTTCCAGTACTTGTTGAGCTTGAGCAGGGCGTCCTTCTGCCGTGTGGACGGAGACAGGACCTCCATCACGAAATCCGGCGCGCCATAGATCTTTCGGATCCGGTTCTTCTCCCTATCGCAAAGGACGATCAGATCCGGCTGAACCATCGTCCGCTCATCGCAGTCGAGCTGTACATCCACCGGCGAGAGGATCGGCAGACAGTCCCCTCCATGCGTTCTCCGGAAAACCTTCATCTGGTAAAAGACCTCCCCTGCGATCGCCTGATGCACGGTTGTCGGAGCTGCCAGATCATAGAGCACACCGTCGATCAGCTCTGCCCGCTGATCCTCCGGAAGTGCGTTATAATCTGCCAGAGTATACTCCCCCTGTTTCCGGTGCGAAGCGCCATACTCGACCGCAAGGTTCGTCTCCCGTGCCGGATTCGAAGTCTGCTGCTCCATCCCTTCTGCGTAATCGGTACCCTCGGACGGAGCCCCTCCCAGTACCGCCGCCAGCGCACGGAGGGTCTCATACCGCGGGTACTCCGTCGCACCGCTGAAGACCTTCTGGACCGTCCCGAGCGGGACCCCGGACAGTTCTGCGACCTTCTTGTTGGAGTATCCGAGCTCCTTCTTCCGCTGTTTCAGTTCAGAAATCTTCATCTGCGCAACCTCCTCGTGTTTGGGTTATTCATAGTATATCATGCGCGAATCCTTTTTACAGCCGTTTTCTTTCCGTTTACGGTTTTCTTTCGGTTTCATCTGTAAACGAAAACGAGGCTGCTGCCGCAGCCTCGCCGGGTTTTTGTATATTACCACATCCTCTTAGATGCGTGGCTCACGTAATCCTCGCCCATGACCTGCTCTTTGAAGACCTTGCCAAGTTCCTCGACGTCCCACAGCGGATCGCCGAACGGCCGCTCCAGGTGCCCGACGATCTGCGGGTAGCTGTAACGATCGACCTTGCCGGAAGACTTGATCCCGAAGACCTCACCGGAGATGTACCCGGCATCTTCCGTCGCCAGGTAAGCGATGATCGGTCCGAGGTTGACCGGGTCACCGTGATCTGCCTCGACGACCGCGAGCAGCCGCGGATCCGGGTCGTGACCGGTGATGGCCTTGACGTTTCTGAGCATCGCATTGTAATCCACCGCGTGTGCCGGCGAAGCGCCCTGCGGGCAGTACGCGTTGACGGTGATCCCGTATCTCCACAGCTCCTTGGCCGCCGCCCAGGTCAGTCCGACCACGCCGGCATTGCTCGTGGTGTACGCGTCGTTGTCCGGCAGCCCGGTCCACGCGTCGGAAGAGCAGTTGAAGATTCGGCCGAACTTCTGCTCGATCATGTACGGGACCGCATAGTGCATCATGTTGAACGCGCCCTTCGCCCGGGAAACCGTGATGTAATCCCAATCTTTCTCCGTCAGCGACAAAATCGAGCCCGTGCCCATGCCCGCCGCGTTGTTGACGATGATGTCCACCCGTCCCCAGGTGTCGATCGCCAGCTTGACGCACGCCTCCGCGTTCGCCGGAACCGAAACATCCCCGAAGAACGGCATTGCTTCGCCGCCCTCCGCCTTAATGATCTCCGCCGTATCCGCCGCATCACCCGCGAGCGCGATCATCTGATTCCAGTCTTCTTCCGGCATCTCTTCCTTTTTATATCTGGTCAGGCTCCCCGAGCCCGGCTTCCGATTGTTCGTGATGACCTTTGCGCCTTCCCGCGCGAGCCCGATGGCGATCCCTTTGCCGATGCCCTGGCCCGAACCCGTGACGATGGCGACCTTACCTTCCAGAGACTTGCCCATTTTGTACCTCCTGTAATTATCAAAAAGCATATTATTCCAAGTAGCAGCGCTTCGCGAGGATCCCGAAACCGCCCGGATGGCCCCTCCTTTCGCCGAATAGATCTGCGCGTTTTGCGATGCAGCGCCACCGGATTTTGGCCGGCACATTCCGCAGAGACCGCAGATATTCCGTTCCG
>CAYLSR010000312.1:0-2672 GCA_964385855.1 uncultured Mogibacterium sp. | reverse complement strand
TCCTCCTTAGCAGACCGACTGCAATAATAATAGAATTGTTGTGGTGTTATTCCCCTGATTATTATATAATCATGTTAAGAATTTAGCAATGGGGAAACGACATGGTACGATATTCTGACTTCAAGGAACTGATTCGGAGCTTCCGGCATCGCTCCGGTGCCGCGCTGGAATTCGCGGAGGAAGGCGGGGAGATCAGCCGCATTTTCTACCCGGAGCTCGCGGAGCGCATCCTGAACAGAAGCCGGGAACTCGAAGGATTCCCGGCTGTACGGATCCTGCCCGCGGAGCAGACGCCGGAGACCGTCATCGACATCTTCGCCGAGGTGATTGCTGGCCACGATCTCATCCTGTGCGATCCGATGCTCGAAACGGACTGGGCGGAAGCAGCGGCAGAGAAATGTCTTGCCGCGCGCCGGCAGCAGGAGCTTGAGGCGGGATGGGCCCGAGGAGAGGGCGAACTCCTTTTCGCCACCTCCGGGACGACGAGCCGGTCCAAGGTCGTCCGGCTGACCTCCCGGTCGCTCTGCGCGAGCGCGTGGAGCGGACAGAGCATGCTGCCGTGCGGAGAAGAGGACAGGCTGCTGTCCGTCCTCCCGCTTTCGCACGTCTTCGGGTTTGTCTGTTCGATGCTCTGGGGCCTTGCGTACGGCGCGACCGTCGCGCTCGGGCGGGGGCTCCGGCACCTCATGGAAGATGCCCGGTTTTTCCGGCCGACGATCCTGCCGGCGGTCCCGTCGCTCATCGCGGCGATGGTGCGGTTTGAAGTCCTCAATCCGGAGCTTCGCATCGTGCTCATCGGCGCCGCGCCTTGCCCGGAGGAGGTCACAGAAGCGCTTCAGGCGGCGGGGATCCGCGTCTACCTGGGGTACGGGCTGACCGAAACCTCGAGCGGCATCGCGATCACGCAGGATCAGGAGGAGCCGGAAGCGCTGTACCCGTGCCCGGGAGCAGACATCCGCATCGAAGCGGATGGCGAGGTGTCCGTCGCGACGCCTTGCATGATGGAGGGCTACCTCGGCCTGGCGCCGATGGCTGCGGGCAGGCGGTTCTTCACGGGCGACCTCGGGTCGTTCGATGAAAAAGGCAGGCTGCATCTGGTCGGGCGAAAGAAGGACGTGTTGATCCTGCCGGACGGTACCAAGATCTACTGCCCGGAGTACGAGGCGACCCTCGGCGCGGAGGTCGGGAGCGCGGAACTCGCGGTGATCCTGCGGGACGGACACGCGGCGCTGGTGGCGGGCGGCGACGTGGATGCCGGGATGCTCCGGGACGCGGTCAATGAGCTTAACCGCGGCAAGCTCCGCTCTCAGCAGATCTACGAGATCCTGACAGCGGAGGAACCGCTGCCGCGGACGGCGACCGGCAAGCTGAAACGATACGAAATACAGGAAAGATACAATCAGGAGGCACAATGAACGCATACACACGTGACGAGATCCGGACCAAGATCATCAAACTCATCCACGACTTCATCCCGGAACTGCAGGACGCGGAACTGACGGAGGAGTCGGTCATCAACACCGATACATCGATCGACTCGCTGAGCCTGATCATGCTGATCACCAAAGTCGAATCGACCTTTGACATCCGGATCCCGCAGAAAAAATGGGTGACGATCAATACGCTGGGTGAGTTGGTCGACGTCGTGGAAGGACGTCTGGCGAAATGAGCGAGCTGACGTACGAAATCAGGACCCGCATCCGGAGCGTCCAGGTCGACCGGACGAGGAAGATCCGGACATCGGAGCTGTTCCGGCTCCTGCAGGAGGCTTCCATCGCGCACACGGAGGCGCTGGGATGCACCCGGCGGGAGACGCTGGACAGGGGGGTCCTCTGGGTCATCGCCCGGCAGTCGCTTCAGATCGAGGCGCTTCCGGAGTACGACGACGAAGTGGTCATCCGGAGCTGGCCGGGAGAGATGATGCATGTGTTCTTCCCGAGGTTCTACGAAGTCCTGCGGGACGGGCAGTGCATCGTCCGCGGGGAAGCCATCTGGATGCTGATCGACGCGGACTCCCGCGCGATGGTGATGCCGGAGGACTACGGGATCGCACTGCGGGGGCGGCCGGGAAGCCCGGAGCTCCTGATCCCTGCGGTCACGATGCCGAAAGGCGCGGAACCGGCATATGAGCAGGAAGCCGAGCCCCGGTTCAGCCAGATCGACATCAACGGCCATATGAACAACGCCCGGTACTTCGATCTGATCGAGGACCGGATGCCGGCGGAGCAGCACGAGCGTACGCCGAAGCGCATCCTGGCCAATTATTCGAATGAGCTCCGCGAGTGCGAGCGATTCACGCTCCGCGGATTTGAAACAGCAGGAGACTGGACCTACGAAGGGGCCTCGGAGAAGGTGAAATTCCGGATATCCCTGCACTACTAGACCTGCGGGACGCGTCGCCTGCACGGACAGCAGCCATCAGCACAAGAGCGAAAGACGGAGGAAAAACAAGATGGTAAAAGAAGTCAATCCGAAGATCCATGTCAACGAGCGCGATTATCCGGTGACGGAGCACAAATGTCCGGATCCTGAGAAGAAAAAGCTGGTCAAGAAGCTCGCTGTGATGATCACGGACAACATCCCGAGGAAGCTGCCGGGCGGGATGAAGGAAAACCATATGGATTTCTGGATCCTGGACCGGCTCCTGACCAAGGAAGAAGTGAAGTTCATGC
>CAYLSR010000311.1:0-2672 GCA_964385855.1 uncultured Mogibacterium sp. | reverse complement strand
AACTAAAGAAGGTCCGGCTATGATCTTCAATAACGTCAAAGGTCACCCGGATGCCAGAGTCTTCATCGGACTCCTCGCGAGCAGGAAGCGTGTCGCTTCTCTGCTGGGGAGCAAGCCGGAAGATCTCGGCAAACTCCTGTGGCACAGCGTCGATCATCCGATCCCGCCTGAAGTCATCGAAGGACCTGCTCCTTGCCAAGAGATCGTCCATTTGGCAACAGACTCAGATTTCGACCTCTTTAAACTCATCCCGGCTCCGACCAACACACCGGATGATGCCGGTCCATATATCACCATGGGGCATGTCTATGCAGCTCACCCGGACACTGGGGAGCACGATGTGACGATCCACCGGATGTGCATCCAGAGCAAGGACGAACTGTCCATCTACATGGTCCCGGGCGGCCGCCACATCGGTGCGATGTTTGAGCGCGCGGAACAGCTCGGTCAGAATCTTCCGGTCTCCATCAGCATCGGCGTCGACCCTGCGATCTCGATCGGCTCCTGCTTCGAGCCGCCAACGACACCACTCGGATACGACGAACTTGCGGTGGCCGGGGCACTTCGCAACCATCCGGTCGAACTCTCAAAATGTCTGACCGTAGACCAGCTTGCCATCGCAAGAGCGGAATACGTCATTGAAGGCGAGATCCTCTGCGGCAAGCGCGTGCAGGAAGACCAGCATCGCCAGAACGGTTTCGCCATGCCGGAATTCCCGGGATATACCGGCCCTGCCTTTGCACAGTGCGCCGTGATCAAGGTCCATGCGGTCACACACCGGAAGGATCCAATCATGCAGAGCTGCATCGGTCCAAGCGAAGAGCACGTCTCGATGGCCGGCATCCCGACGGAAGCAAGCATCTATGGTATGGTCGAAAAGGCCATGCCGGGAAAACTGCAGAACGTCTACTGCTGTTCCGCAGGCGGAGGGAAATACATGGCTGTCCTGCAGTTCAGAAAAACCATGCCTAGCGATGAAGGTAGACAGCGGCAGGCTGCTCTCCTGGCCTTCTCCGCATTCAACGAGCTGAAGCATGTTTTTCTGGTCGATGAGGACGTGGACTGTTTCGACATGAACGATGTCCTTTGGGCGATGAATACCCGCTTCCAGGCGGATGCGGATGTCATCATGATCCCGGGCGTACGGTGCCACCCGCTGGATCCGTCTAACGATCCGAGCTGCTCGCCATCCATACGCGACCACGGCATTGCCTGCAAAACCATCTTTGATTGCACGGTCCCGTACAGCGAGAAGCATCGTTTCGTTCGTTCCAGATTCATGGAGCTCGATCCTCAAAAGTGGCTCGAGCAATAAGGAGGAACCATGTCAGTGAAAAAGCCCCTCATCGTTGCTGCGACCGGCGCGAGCGGCTTCCCTCTGCTCGAAGACTGCCTCCGATGCCTTCGGGCAGACGGTCGTTATCACGTTTGCCTGATCCTGAGTGAAAACGCACGCCGGACGATCCCTTACGAGCTCGATCAGGCGGTCGAGGATCTTGAGGCTCTTGCGGATGAAGTCCTGTCCTCAAGCGACATTGCCGCCGGTCCTGCGAGCGGGACCTATCGTACCGCAGGCATGCTGATCGTCCCGTGCAGCATGAAAACAGCTGCCGGGATCATCACCGGTTATACCGATAACCTGATCCTTCGCGCTGCGGATGTGACGATCAAAGAGCAGCGGCCGCTCGTCCTCGCTGTCCGGGAAACGCCTCTCAGCCGGATCCATCTCCGAAACCTCTATGAGCTTTCGGGGATCCCCGGTGTACATGTGATCCCGCCGATGATGAGCTTTTACAACAAGCCGTCTTCGATCGACAGCCTCGTTCGGCACATCTCAGGGAAGCTGCTTGAACCGTTCGGCGTGGAAGTGGAGGATTTCAAGCGATGGAAAGAGTGATCTCCCGGGAACTCCCGCTCTGCAAAAGCCGCCTCGCCATTAAAATGGAAAACGTCGGCGAGGACATCGTCCTGATCGTGCGTGGCGGTACCAGAGAACACATTGGATGCGCAGTGCTCGCAGTTCCGAGGCCTTCCCTCACAGGTACAGGCTTCAGCTCGACCGCCTCTGTCCTAAACGTCACGGGGCACAAGGACGAAGCGATCTGCCGCCTTCTGGCGGAACGCCTCTCAGCCGCAACAAATCAGACCGTCTTTTGCTGCGGCGGATTCCATCTGGATCAGATCACTCCGGAGCAGATCAACGAGGTGATCCGCTCGGCGCAAGAGATCGCGGATGAGCTTGTGGCGGATGGCTAGGTTGGTGGGAATATGATGTCTCTATATGAAAGGGAGCGGCAAGGGATTCCCCTGCCGCTCCTCTTTTGCATCAGCTATCTCAGTTTCTCTGTCCATTCCGCCTCTTTAAATCCGGTCAGCACGAAGTCATCACCGATGACAAGCGGACGTTTGACCAGCATTCCGTCTGTCGCCAGCAGCGCAAGCTGTTCATCCTCACTCATATCCGGAAGTTTCTTTGACAGACCCATCTCGCGATATGGGATTCCGCTTGTATTCCAGAATCTCTTCAGCGGAAGCCCACTCATTGCGTAATACTTCCGTAATGCATCCTCATCCGGGTGATTATCTTTAATGTCGATCACTTCATATTCTATTCCGTTCCCGCGCTGCCAGCGATTGTTCAGGGAATATCTTCAGGAACTGTCTCCGGAAAA
>CAYLSR010000310.1:0-2688 GCA_964385855.1 uncultured Mogibacterium sp. | reverse complement strand
GGCGTATCGACGATGTTGATCTTGTAATCTTTATACCGGATCGAGCAGTTCTTGGAATAGATGGTGATTCCCCGCTCCCGCTCTATGTCATCGCTGTCCATGACGCAGTCCGCGACCTGTTCGTTCTCCCGGAACACGTGCGACTGCGCCAGCAGCGCGTCTACCAGTGTGGATTTGCCGGCATCGACGTGCGCGATGACGGCAATATTGATGATCTTCTGCTTTTCACTCATGCTGATCTGTTGTCTCCCTGATCTATGCTCTCCTCTGGCGGCTCATCCTGTGATAATCGCCCTCCAGCGTCCGGATGAACGTCCGGAGTTCCCGGGCAATCACCGCCATGCTCTTTTCACTTGTGCTCCTGGACAAAGCGCTCCCCTCGATCTCCTCTTCGTAATAATACGGCGAAGCCGCCCTCAGCCAGCGGAATTTTTGCCCCCAGACCTCCTCGATGGAGAACAGCAGCGCGTATGCCTGCAGTTCCCGATAGTAGGTGTCCTCCTGCTCGCCCTCGACGATGAGCGGCGCCAGATCCCGGATCGTCGAATTCAGCATGAAATGCCTCAGTGCCAGGATCCTGCCGACCAGCTCCGCGTTGCCCTTGCCGCGCGCGGTCATGATCAGCGTCATCAGCATCGCGGCAAATCCGAAGATCCCGATGATCACGGCGATGTAAGCCTGGCCGGAACTGCGGCTCATCGACCACGCCGCATACCCGAGCACCGCGCAGTATGCGAGGATCCCCGCCGTGAAGACCATGATGAAGGTCTCCTTCTCGGTGCCGTACCGTCTTTCGTAACGCCAGTTGATGAGGATCAGAGACGCCGCGGCGCACACGATCAGCAGCGCCGTTACCGGGATGCTGACGCTCTGGTACAGGTAGATCCTGGAACACGCGTAGACCGCGCCGATCCCCGCGGAAAGCACCGCGATGCTGATCACCCGCAGGATCTCCGAAACTCTCGTCTTTGCGCGCATATCCTGCGCGCTGTATCCGCTCTCAATGCTGGCCTCCAGAGAGCCACGCAACTGGCGGAGCCTCGGCTCGATTTCCTCCATCCCGAGCGCTCTGCCCTCGTAGACGCCTTCAAAGAGCGAATTGTAGAAATTCCGGATGTACCGCGCTTCTTCCTTCGGCTCTTCCAGCCGGATGAGCCGGTACTGCTTCGGCTGGAATTCGACGATCCGCAGATAGCCCTTCGCCGCGAAATCGACGAGCAGGATGATGATGTCCCGGATCCTCGTCCTGCCGTTGAACAGGAAGCCGATATCGACCGGCGAAATGCCTTCAATCGGCCGCTGTTCCACGGTCTTCGGCGCTTTCGGATCTCTACCGCCGATCAGCCAGAGGATGAAGATCAGCGCCAGGATCCCCAGCATCAGGAAGACCGATGTGTTGATCGTCCAGCTGTTGTCGAGCGCGCCGACCCAGTAACCGTCCGGCAGCTGCGCCTTAAAGGTGATCCCGAAGTTCTGCGGCAGCTTGCTGCCGGTCAATGTGACTTTGTTTCCGGAAGTCTCCAGCGTCAGCATGTCGGTCACATCCTGGACCCCGAACTGCCCCGCGTAATACCGGAGATCGTCCCAGACGAAATCCTCCGGAAGCTCGATCGTGATCCTGAGCAGGTTGATCGGCACGTCCCAGTCCGGCTCGACCGCGTCGAAGTAGAACATGTCGCGCGCGGTGTTGTGCTCCGCGTACTCGACGATGCGGTAGGTGATCCTGTAGTCGTGGACGCCCTTCTCGATCCCGCTCTCTCCCTCACCGCCCGTGATCAGGAGCTTGTCCGAGCGATGCTCAAACCGCCCGCCCTCGACGTTCAGTCCCGTCAGACGGAAGTTGCCGTTCGGCATCCGGACGGAGAGGCGCTGAAAATCGTCCCCCGGGATCCTGACCCGGAGGTTCAGCTCGATGTCGTAGGAGTGATCTTTGTTGACTTTGACGTCCATGTAGTACTGCTGGAGTTCGTAGCCCTCGGTCTTTCTCGAGGAAATCTGGCCCTCCTCCGTCACATTACTCTCCGCTGCCGTATCCGCCTCTTCCGTCACATCCACATCCGCAAACGAAATGCAGACGCCGAAGAAGAGGCTGATCAGCCCCGCGAGCAGCAGGACCAACCCCCTTCGGAGGTTCTTTTTTATGCGCCGGTGATCTATGTTCATGTGTATATTGTCGTTCATCTTCCAGTCATTTCCCTTCGGGCAATAGTCTATTTATTATACACCAGATCATTGTTCAAAACAACAGAAAGATCATCCTCCCCCGGGCCCGCCGGTATCCGGACGTCCGCATCTCGCTATTGATAATGGCCGGTCGTTGATGTAGAATGAAGACAGAAAATAATCAGAATCAAGTGGTACAGGGGTAAGAGTTATGAAGAGAACAGATTATATTTCGTGGGAAGAGTTTTTTATGGGCGTCGCTCTTCTTGCGGCGGAGAGGAGCAAAGATCCGAGCACGCGGGTCGGCGCCTGCATCGTGGATGAAAACAAGATCATCCTCTCCACCGGCTACAACGGGTTCCCGAAGGGATGCTCGGACGACGAGTTCTCCTGGGAGCGCATCGGAGAGGATACCAAATACAACTATGTCGTCCATGCGGAGCTGAACGCCATCCTCAACGCCGGCGTCCGGTCCCTCCGCGGCTCGTCGCTGTATGTCTCACTGTTCCCGTGCAACGAGTGCTC
>CAYLSR010000309.1:0-2690 GCA_964385855.1 uncultured Mogibacterium sp. | reverse complement strand
TGATCGAGGTGGAAAAGCCGGAGCCGGAGATGCACATCCGGCAGTCGATCCGGCCGTACGGCAAGAAGAACTTCATCAGCGTCGGGATGGTCCCGGCGACGCGCGGCTCGATCGCCTTCACGCTCTCCAACGCGGAACGGTGGTCGCCGGAGCACCCGAAGCTCTATGAGATCCGCACCGAACTGCTGTCGGACGGGCACGTCCTCGATGAGAAGATCACACGCATCGGCTTCCGCGAATCGGAATTCCGCAAGGACGGCTTCTACCTCAACGGCGAAAAGTATAAGATTCGCGGCCTCAACCGCCACCAGAGCTATCCGTACGTCGGCTACGCCATGCCGGATTCAATGCAGCGCAATGACGCGGACATCCTGAAGTACGAGCTGGGGCTCAACGCGGTCCGCACCTCGCACTATCCGCAGTCGCAGGCGTTTCTGGACCGCTGCGACGAGATCGGGCTCCTCGTCTTCACGGAGATGCCGGGCTGGCAGCACATCGGAGACCTCGAGTGGAAAAATCAGGCGCTCACCAACATCCGCGACATGATCGTGCAGAACCGCAATCACGCCTCGATCATCCTGTGGGGCGTCCGGATCAACGAATCGGTCGACGACGATGAATTCTATGAGAAGACCAACGCCCTCGCGCGCAGGCTCGATCCGAGCCGCCCGACCGGCGGCGTGCGGTGCTACCGCAAGGGGTCGTTCCTCGAGGACGTCTACACCTATAACGACTTCTCGCACCACGGGGACAACGCGGGCTGCGAGAAGTAGTCCGCGGTGCCGCCGGACGTGAACACAGCCTACCTTATCTCCGAGTACAACGGTCACATGTACCCTTCCAAGGCGTTCGACTGGGAGGAACACCGCCTGGAGCACGCGCTCCGTCACACGCGGGTCCTCTCCGCCGTCGCGGCCGAGGACGAGATCGCCGGCAGCTTCGGCTGGTGCATGTTCGACTACAATACGCACAAGGACTTCGGCAGCGGCGACCGCATCTGTTACCACGGCGTGATGGACATGTTCCGGAACGCCAAGCTCGCGGCGGCGGCCTACTCGATCTGGCAGGATGACGAGCCGGTCCTCGAAATCAGCTCCACGATGGACATCGGAGAGCATCCGGCCAGCAACCGCGGCGACGTCTACATCTATACGAACGCGGACAGCGTCCGGATGTACAAGGACGACGTGTTCATCCGGGAATTCAAACGCGACGGACGGCAGCCGATCCTCATCGACGACTACGTCGGCGACACGCTCGAAAAGAACGAGCAGATGACGCATGCGCAGGCGGAGACGATCAAGGCGCTCCTCAACGAGACCGCCCGCGTCGGCTTTGAGGGCCTGTCCAGGGTCTCGCAGGCGAAGATCGCCGCGCTCCGGCTCCGCTACCGCATGAACAGCGAAGATTTCCGGGATCTCTACAACCGGTACATCGGCAACTGGGGCGGCAACTCGACCGTCTGGCGGTTTGAAGCGATCAAGGACGGCGAAGTCGTCCGCACCGCGTCCAAGGGCCCGATGACCCGCTGGGGACTGGAGCTCGAGCCGTCCCACACGACGCTGCACGAGGACAAGAGCTACGATGTCGCTGCCGTGCGCATCCGCGCGGTGGACCGGCACATGAACCTCCTGCCGTACGCCAACGAGCCGCTGCTGCTCGAGGCGGAAGGCACGATCGACCTCATCGGACCGACGGTCATCTCCCTGCAGGGAGGCCTCGGCGGCGTCTACGTCCGGACGAACGGCAACGCCGGCAAGGGCCGGCTGTCGCTCTACACTGCCGACGGCCGCAAGTACCGCGTCGAGTTCGACGTGCTGATGTCACTGTAACCGGCACAACACCCTGCTGCGATCACAAGTCGAAAGGACTTCTATGAAACTCACGACAAAAGAAAAAGCCTCCTACGGTCTCGGTGCTGTCGGAAAAGACATGGTCTATATGCTCTCCGCGAGCTATATCCTCTACTACTATCAGGATGTCATGGGCGTCTCCGCGATCGCGATGGGCGTCATCCTGATGGCCGCGCGGATCTTCGACGCGTTCAACGATCCAATCATGGGCGTGATCGTCGCCAAGACACGGACCCGCTGGGGCAAATTCCGCCCGTGGCTCCTCATCGGCACGGTCACCAACGCCATCATCCTCGTCCTCATGTACTCCGCGCCGCCGACGCTCGACGGCAGCGGCCTGGTCGCTTACGCCGCCATCACCTACATCCTGTGGGGCGTCACCTACACGATGATGGACATCCCGTACTGGTCGATGATCCCGGCCTTTACGGAGAGCGGGCGCGAGCGTGAAAACCTGACGACCCTTGCCCGCTCCTGCGCGGGCGTCGGCTCCGCGCTGATCACGATCATCACGATCCTCTGCGTCAAAGCGCTCGGTCAGGGCGACGAGCGGGTCGGCTTCAAGCTGTTCTCGATCATCATCGCCATCCTGTTCATCGTCTTCATCACGCTGACGTGCGTGACGATCAAGGAGAAATCCACCGTCGACGTGGACTCCCCGTCCGTCGGCCAGATGTTCCGCGCGCTGGTGCAGAACGATCAGGCGATGACGGTCGTCATCGCGATCGTCCTGATCAACTGCGCGCTGTACATCACCTCCAACCTGCTCATCTATTTCTTCAAGTACGATGTGGCGGGCTCGAACTGGGAGGGCAACTACACGCTGTTCAACACCTT
>CAYLSR010000308.1:0-2692 GCA_964385855.1 uncultured Mogibacterium sp. | reverse complement strand
TGCCGGTCAGCACGCCAATCAGAAGCAGGATGATCATCAACGTCCAGGCCGTCTTCACGCCGTCCAGACTCATGCGAACAACGGCTCCGGCACTGTGTCCGAGCCTCATGCCGATCAACAGAAAGATAAAATAGCCCACGGCAAGCGCGCAGATAATATACGTCATCGTCCCAATCCCCTCGGTCCCAGATTAAAACCGCCCAAGTCTGACAAAAGAACCGTCCCCCTGTCAGTTTTTGAACCGCGCGGTCAGTCTGCGGCTCGCACCGTACTCATCCAGCCACACGCTCTCCTCCGAAAGCTTCTTCCCGCGCTCATCATACCAGCCTTCAAATTCATGGCCTTCCTCCGGATACGCATAATACGACTGCTGCCACTCGCCGGTCTCCTTCCACTGCGCGTTGTAGACCGGATTGAACTTCAGGCCGACAGTACCCCCGCCCTCCGCCGTCAGCTCGAGCGGCAGGAGCTCCTCCCGCTGCGGAGCGAACGCGCGGATGGAGCGCATCGGATTGCCGGTCGCGTTCAGATGCCTCAGGAGCGGGTTCGCCGTCGCATCGAGCGATGTGATCCCGTTGTTGTGGCAGTAGAAATATTTCAGCTTCGGACAGCCGCTGAGGTCGATCTCGGTAAACTGATTGTCGTTGATATACAGCTCGACCAGCTCGTGATTCCGGGTCACGTCCAGGCAGCTCAGCCGGTTTTTGCCCGCGTCGATGCCCTGGCAGACTTCCAGGCTGCTCACATCCAGGGACGCGATCTGATTGTCCTGGATGCCGAGGATGCGGAGTTTGCGGTCTCCCGCCACATCGATCGCACTGATCTCATTGTGGTAGACATCCACAAACAGCAGCTCCTCGCAGCCGGACAGATCCAGCGGCCCGGCAAGGCCGCAGTTCCGGAAATAGATCTCGAAGCTCTGGAGCGGATAGATGTCCTCGTTAAAGATATGGATCCCCCAGCCAATCAGCTCTCCGTCCTGCAGCACGACGCCGGAAGGCAGTTCTCCGTCTGAAGGCTTCAAATCCGAATCCTCATAGCTCTTCCCCTTGTCGGTCTCTGCTGTTCTCCGGATGATGTGCTGCCTCGCCCGGATTTTTTCCCGGTTCGTTTTGCCACTGCCGTCCCTGTACGCCAGGAATTCCCAGATTCTTGTCAGATCCATGTCCTGTCCTCTCTTATGCCTGTTCCGGTCTGTAATGGCCCGCCCCGAAGAACACCTCGTGGAAAAACCTTCGTGTGTTCTCCGCGCCGATCGCCTCGGTGAAGAGATCGGTCGAAACGCCGCCTTCATCGATGAGCCGGTCCGCGTACGCTTTGTTCTTCTGCCACTTCTCGATCAGCTCCTCCCCTGTCAGCGCAGGCGCAGCCTGCTCCATCATGATAAAGAGTTTGAGAAACTCGGTAAATCTGCGGATCGCCGTCTGGTCCTGCTCTTTGGTCGGCGCTTTGGCATGGCAGACCGGGCGGATACTGTCGTACCAGGCCTGCCGGGTCGGGATGTCCTGAAGGTCCGTCATCGCATCGCCGAATTCCGCAAACGCCCGGATCCCCGCATCGTATGTTTCTTCGTGACAGACGGACAGATCGTAGATCTCCAGCAGGAAAAACCGCTTGTCGCCGGAATACACATAATCCGTGGAAAAAAGCGGAAGGTTCTTCGCGTACGGCATGATGACGAACGAACCGAGCTGGTTTTCCTCCGCCTCCGTGACCGTCATGATCAGCAGATTGCCGACGCCTTTGATATCGAAACGCCGCGCGTGATGCGGCCTGCCGCCGATCACGGGATTCGCGAGCACCGGGTCGACCGGGCACTCCCGCACCTCATAATGGGTGCGCAGCAGTTCGAGCCCTTCCGAAAGCCGCTGCATGATGAGACTGACGTTTCTTTCGTTCATATCCACCTCTCTGTTGCATTTTAACTATATACTCAGTCAGATTATACCATCTTTCGGTGCCGGAATGACAAAAATCGTCGCCCGAAGGCAACGATTTTCACACTTGATTCAATGTTAACCAATAATATATTTCCGTCACTTTAGAGCATCAAGCCCCTGAACAGGCCCATCCTCCCGCGGAGCACCATCATTCAACCGCAAACGTGATCACCGCGCTGTTCCCGCCGAGCAGAGCACGGAGTTCTTCCGCGCTCTTATCCTCGATGTGACCGAGTTTCGTGTACGACCACGAATTGCTGCCGAAGAAAACGACGATGCTGTCGCTCGTGTACAGGACGATATCGCCCGGCTTTGTCCGAATGCCGGTATCGTTGCTCGGCAGCGTGGTCCCGAGCGAGCCGACCTGCTCAAATCCGCCATACATCGAAGTGTTAACGGTGACCGGCGCTTCCGCTGCCAGTGCCGCGAGCGCTCTGACAGACTCATTCTCCTCCCATCTGACACTGATGATCTCATCGTTGATTTTCATCGTGATCCTGCTCATTTCGCCCTCTTCCTTTCCTTCTGCTCCGCTCGGATCTTCATCGCTCTCTTCCAGCGCATACTCTTCGATTTCTCCATCCTGCATGGCCGGTCCCCCGTCATTTCCGCCCTCCTGCGAAGAACAAGCTGACAAAGCGATCACCGGCATCAGGAGGAGCAGCAACAAAAGCTTTTTCATTTCTCTGTCCCCTCATGAATCATGGTAGTGTCTAACGACACCTATAAAAAAATATTATCAAACGCTTGTA
>CAYLSR010000307.1:0-2704 GCA_964385855.1 uncultured Mogibacterium sp. | reverse complement strand
GAAAAATTCTAATCGCAGAGCAAAAAGATGAAATAACCTGATACCGCGCAACGAACACAGCAAACTGCTGCTTCACGGTGCGCAGGATGTTTGCCAGATAATTCTTGTCCTGTGCCAGTTCATTTTCTAAAAGCAAACGCTGTAATGCGGTCTGTGCATAGATTTTATACCACTGTAAATCTCTTTCCGGGAATGGAGCAGACCTCTTGTAAAATACAAAGAAAACATAATAATGATTATCCGTCTTTCGGATCGGATAGACATAGAGATAACAATTCTCCTCATAAAAAGTACCCGGTTCCCCTTCCGCAAGATAAACATCTGTAACATGCCCTGACTCGAACGAAAGGATCTGCTCCGTGACAACTCCGGAAACATCATAACAGGAGTCATTGAATATCTTTCCCTTCGGTGATAAAAGCATAATGCCAAACCAGTCGCTGTTCATGAGCTCTGCCACACTGTTATTCTGATATCTGAGGATCGTCTGCTCCGCAATGCATCCCTCATCACTTACCAACATCTTATCGTCCCCTCTCTGCGGCACGTTTTGCCATATCGGCTGTGCATATGATCAGAGCCGGAGCGGCTTGCTCCGGCCCCGTTTCTTTCTTCCTCCAGACTGCTGTCTGATCGTTCCTCATTTATTCCGGCTGTTCAAACCCTGTCGAGGGCGCGAACAGCAACGCCTGACCTTTATACGACGATCCTGCTCTCATGCAGCTTTTGTATCGCCTCATCATCATATCCGATTTTTTTCAGAATATCGTCCGTATCACGTCCCACTCTTCCGCTGACCTTATACTCCGGTCGAGAGGCATAGGTATCCTTAAACTGCACAGGAACTGTCGGCATTTTGACGGCATGGCCGGTCGGATACGTGACATCCAGAACATACTCATTCGCAATACATTGTTCGTCACTTGCGAGGTCTGCCATATGATTGATCGGTCCGCAGACCACATTGATTTTTTCCAGAATGCTGATCCACTCATCTCTGGTCCTGGTCTTGAAATGATTGCGCAGCAGCGGCATGAAGGTAGCGTAGTTCTTTTTTGCCTCCTGTATCGTGCTGTAGCGAATGTCATCTGCATAATCTCCAAGTCCAATCGCTTCCATGATTTTCGGGTAAGTTCCGGCATAGTCCGCGACCCCGATCATGATCCATTCACCATCGCTGCACACATAGGCACAGCCCAGCGGTGTTCCAGGTATATCTTTTGCTTTTGGATATTCATTTCCATACTGGGAGGAAATCACACCGTTTGCAAACAGCCAGGTCGCGCTGCCCAAAAGCGATATACTCAGGAACGTTCCTCTGCCGGTCTTTTCGCTGTCAGAATCCCTGCGCATAGCTGACCTGCACAGCATGCATCCCCGGTTCCTGAAGGCGGCAGAAACGGATAGGCACCTACATCATTCCAGTCGACCATAGCCCCGCTTCTGGCCCAGAATGCCACACTGTCAAAGCCCGGCCGCCACGCATCAGGTCCCTCATATCCATATCCTGTAAAATGCGCAAAAACCAGCTTTGGATATTTTTCCTTAAGTGAATCGTAGTCAAGTCCATACCGTTTTAATGAATTCATGCGTACGTTTGTAACAAAAACATCTGCACGCTGCAGAAGTTTCTGCAGTATTTCCATTCCTTCCGCCTTTCTGTAATCAACGGAAACAAACTTTTTATTGGCATTCTGGAATGTAAAAAAAGGATTCTCATCATCCTTTACAGGACACTTCTGGTTTTGTCCTACCAGGCGCCACTGATCCCCTCCCGCACTTTCGATCTTAATGACTTCCGCACCAAAATCCGCCAGTATCCTGGCTGCATTCGGTACCGCCACATGTGTTCCGAGCTCTACTACCTTGATTCCATCCAAAGGGCGAATTGTATCACTCATGATCCATTCTCCTTTCACAGATACCTTTACCTGCCCTTAAACACAGGCTTTTCTTTGTTTACAAATGCGGTAACAGCGTTGTAATGATCCTCCGAACAACTGCATACATATTGGGCGTCCACCTCTGTCTGCATGCACTCACCGAGATCGCGGAACTGCGTACTGTTAATGAGTCTTTTGATCTGTCCGTAGGCAACACCCGGACCCGTGGAGTACTTTTTGATATATTTTTGAATCTCTCCTTCCAGCTGATCCTTCGGTACAGCCTTTGTGATGATTCCCCACTCTGCCGCTTCTTTTGCAGTGAACCGTTTACCGCTCATCAATAGTTCTGTGGCACGTGCCGTGCCAACCGCTCTCATCAGCATATGTGTGATACCGCCGTCCGGCACATAGCCGATATTGACAAAGGCAAAACTCATTTTCCCGTCTTCCTGGGCAATGGAAAAATCGCATGCCATCGCCATACTGAGACCGACCCCTGCTGCCGCGCCCTCGATCCACGCGATCGTAGGTTTGGATATCGTGCGAAGCCGCATAATCCATTCCCCACCGATCCGAAGTGACGCTTTCGCAGGATTGTATCCCCTGTCCAGGCGGTCCTTCATCGCCTTGACATTTCCCCCTGCGGAGAAGGTTCCGCCTGCACCGCGCAGCACAATACAGCGCACCGATGGTTCCACCTCACAATATGTGATGCACTCTTTCAGATTGTTTGTCATCTCTACAGTGACCGGATTTAAATTCCCGGGGTCATTCAACGTGATATATCCAAGACTGTCTTTTACTTCAAACAGGACATC
>CAYLSR010000306.1:2149-2706 GCA_964385855.1 uncultured Mogibacterium sp. | reverse complement strand
GTTGCACTCGTCGACCTGCGACGGCGCCGCCATCATCAGGTCTGCCAGCTCGTCGATGATGATGACGACCTGCGGCATCCCCTTTTCCGGTGCCTGGTTGGCGACCATCAGTTCGTTGTAGGATTCGAGCTCCTTGACGCCCGCTTCCGCGAAGTGCTTGTACCGCTGCGTCATCTCGTTGACCGCCCAGTTCAGGGCGGCGGCCGCCTTCTTCGGATCCGTGACGACCGGGATCAGCATGTGCGGGATCCCGTTGTAATTCCCCAGTTCGACGACCTTCGGATCGATCAGGATCATCTTGACCTCATCCGGCGTCGCCTTGTACAGGATGCTCGCGATGATGGTATTGATGCAGACGCTCTTTCCGGAGCCGGTCGCGCCGGCGATCAGCAGGTGCGGCATATCCTTGAGGTTGGCCACGATGTTCTGACCGGAGATGTTCTTGCCGACGACGAAGGTGATCTTGGACTTCGCCTTCCGGAATTCCTCGGAATCGATCAGTTCGCGCACGAGCACCGGTGCGGCCTTCTCGTTCTCCACTTCGATGCCGACCGCCG
>CAYLSR010000306.1:0-2139 GCA_964385855.1 uncultured Mogibacterium sp. | reverse complement strand
TGGTCTTTTCTAGTTCAACCATCAGGCCGACCGCCGCCTTGCCCGGGATCGGCGCTTAGATCCGGATGCTCTTTGCGCGAAGATTCAGCGCGATGTCGTCCGCCAGCTTCGTGATGCTGCTGACCTTGACGCCGATCGCCGGCTGCACCTCGTACCGCGTCACGGAGGATCCCTGCGTGACTGTCAGGACCCTGGCGTCCACGTGGAAATTCTTGAGCGTGCGCTCGAGGAGCTCCGCCTTCTCTTCAAGCTGATGATCGGACATCATCATCTGCGAGCCCTTCGGCTTGCGGAGCAGATCGACCGGCGGGAGATGGTACGGCTTCTTCTCGACCTTGTTCATGCTCTCGGCCACTTCCTTGAGCACTTCCGCGTGATCCTCTCCGGTCGGTGTATTGGCTTTTTTTACTTCCTTGATATTCAGCGCGGCAGCCGCTGCGGCCAGATCGGCCGCCTCATCCAGATGCGAAGTAGCGGTGCGCTCCTCCGGTATCAAGATTTCCTTTTCGACAGCCGGCTTTCCTTCCTGCTCTTTGCGGCGGGCCGCCTTGCGTTCTTTCAGATAGGCTTCCTGCTCTTTGCGCGCACGGATCTCCGCTTCCGGATCGGCATATCCGTCCAGGCCGTAGCCGGACGGGATGGTGCGGACGCCGTCCAGGCCGAAATGCGACGCCTGCGGTTCCGGCTCCACGTACTTCGGCTCGGAGATCTTCGGTTCCGAGGACCGGGTCTCCGCCGGTTTATCCGTACCGAGATCCGAAAGGTCATTGTCCTTCAGGAACTGAACGAACTGCTCCTTCTTCGCCGAATCATCCTCCGGGAACAGCGGCGCGGTCCCCGTACCCGCAGAGCGGTCACTGCTTTCCTTCAGCAGTCTGGTCCCGTCCTCTTCCGGTTGGAAGAGATCCGGTTCCTTCTTTTTGAGCGGATTGATGATCTGGATGCGACTCTTCTTCTCCGGCTCCGGCTCGATCTTGCGCTGGCTCCGGTGGCTTTCCAGCTCCGTGAGGATGCGCTGGTCATCTGTCGGATCAGGCGGGAGCTCTGTCTTGCCGGCCGTGTTGTTTGCGACCATCGCCGCGACCTTTTCGGCCTCTTCTTCTTCCATCTCGCGGATCAGCCGTTTTTCTTCATGGCGCTCTTTGAGCTTCACGAAATAGTTTGAGATCGGTGTATTGACGACGAGCAGCAGCGAGATCACGATGATCGCGATCGTCAGGATGATGACCCCCGGCTTGCCGATGAGTTTCACGAGCAGCGAACCGAGCTCCATGCCGATCGCTCCGCCGAATTCGCCCTCGACCCCCTTGCGGTAGTACCGCAGGATATCGTAGAGCTGGTACCTCGGATCTTCACTGTCGATGAAGCGCATGGAATTCAGAATGCACAGCATCAGGTAGATCAGGATCGAAAAGAACGCGGTCCTGAAATTGATGTGCTGCATCTTCTTGAAAAACAGGCAGAATGCGAGGATCACGAAATAGTACGGCAAAACATACGCCATCGCGCCGAAGAGCCCCTTGAGAATATCGTGGATGGCATCTCCGAACGCGCCGGTCGTGTTGAGCTGCGTCGTGATGATCAGAAAGACGCCGATCGCCAGGATCACGACGCCCCAGATCTCATCGATCACGCGGCTGTCGCGCTGGCGCTTCTCCTGCATCTCTTTGATCTGCACCTGCTTCCGGTCGCCGCCCGCAGATGCTTTTCCGGAATCCTTTTTGCCGGTATCTTTTGATTTTTTCTTTGCCGTTTCTGCCATTTTACCCCCTTACGAGTTCAGACACGATCAGAATCGCGCCCACAATCCAGACATATACGGAAAAATACTTCAGACTGTACTTCCGGACGACGGTGATCATGGCCTTGATCGCGAAGATCCCGGAGAGCGTCGCGCAAAGAGCGCCGACCAGGATCGGCCCAGCTTTGCCCGCCAGCGCTTCCGTCATGTTGCCGGATCCGCTTTCAAAGATCAGGGACCCCAGGATGGACGGGATCGAAATCAGGAACGCGAATTCCACCGCAAACGCGCGGTCCAGCCGGGCCAGCAGACCGCCGACCAGCGTGGAGCCGGACCCGGAGATGCCCGGACAGATCGCGATTCCCTGAAGCGTCCCGATGAAGAAGGCGGACCGGAAA
>CAYLSR010000305.1:0-2732 GCA_964385855.1 uncultured Mogibacterium sp. | reverse complement strand
GGGATCCGATTGAATAGTTTAAAAAAGGGGTAAACAAAATGAGTAAAAAAATTGATGAAAGGATTCCGCGGGATTCGGGCGACGGCGCAAACTTCAAGCAGTATAATGCCGTCCAGTCCCCGTGGAACAAACTGATGTCGTATCAGGACGCGCTGCACTACGCCTCACGGTTTGAGTCGGTTCTCTCCGCCGCAGTCGCACAGGCGTACCGGATCATCATCCCGGACTACGCGACCCGCGCCTCCGAAATGTGCAAAGAAGCCTACGCCCGGCTGCTCTACACCGGAACAAATTATCCGAATGACGACGGGTTTGGGATCCACCCGTTCATGTGCGGATCCTACCCGGGCGCGCTCATCGGCGACAAGGGCGACGATGCTCTCCTGATGTGCGGCCGGTGCAACGACTTCGGGACCTACCGCTGCGAAAAAGAGCTCGACGTCTGCGACTGGGATATCTGCGGCTCCGAGCTCTGCCGCGCGACCACGATGTCGCTTCAGGGCCAGGCGGACGCGACCGAGAGCCGCCACCGCAAGGGCCACAAGCTCGACTACCTGATGGTCGAGGCCAAGGGCTGCGGCGACCGGCACTGCCGCATCATCGCGGAGAGCCGCGAGAAGTACCCGGCGCCGGAGCACGAACTCTGGGAATCCTTCGGACCGGCCGTCTCAGATGAATACAAGAAATTCACCGAGGAAGAAGACTGCGTCGCCGAGTCCATGATGTTCCGCGAGGAATGCGACTACCGCTTCGTCAACGGGACCAACAATGAGACCGACTCCTCCAACCAGATGGTCAACCTTTCGACCGCAGCTTCACTCTACCTGCTGCCGGCAATCGACAACGCCGTCAGACTGGGTTACACGACAGCGGAGCAGGCTGAATGGATCAAGAAGTGCGTCCTCGAGGCCGCCGGCAAGGCGATGTTCGGCGAACGCTATGCGATCAGGGCCTGCCGCGAGTGGCTCGGCGTCCCGAATACAATCGGAGAAGACGGACGTCTCCTCGGCGGCGTGATCGAGATGCTCCTCCAGTCGCTGGTCTGCGGCTACGAGGTCGAGGCCTTCAACAAAGATGAAGTCATCTATGTGATCAACCGCGGCGACCTCGCCATCACAGGCACCCAGTCGCTCTGTGAGGCCCACTTATACATGTGGCAGGGCATGGTCAAGACGCTCGTCAACGCGCAGTGGTCCGTCTGGGAAGAGGATTCCCCGAAGGGCAAGATGCGCATCAAGATCGCGAAGAAGATCGATAAGTTCATGTAAGGAGGCCAGCCATGAATAAAAATATATTTGCACACGATGAATGGAAGCGCGCGGAGCACATGGCGGTCCGCGAGTGCGTCGGATATTACCTCTTCACGCACCAGCTCATGGAGGTGACCGGCCCGGATGCCTGCAAGTTCCTCGACTACATGTTCCCGAATAACATCGCTTCTCTGGCCGTCGGCCGCGACCGCTACACGACCATGCTGAACGACGACGGCGAGATCATCGACGACGTCGTCATCATGCGCCTCGAGGACGACAAATACTGGGTCTCCACCCTGTACGCGACCAAAATGGACGACTGGTTCTACTTTCACTCTGAGGCCTTTGACGTCGACGCCTGCGAGATCACCGAGAACTGGCACATGTTCTCCGTTCAGGGCCCGAAATCCCCGGAGGTCATGAACGCGATCCTGCGGGACGGCGTGGACGAGCTGAAATTCTTCCGGAACAAGTCCGATGAGCTCGGCGACATCGAGGTTCTGGTGAATCGCGGGGGTTTCACCGGCGAAAAATTCGGTTACGAAATTTACTGCGCGACGGACGACGCGGATGCGGTCCAGGATGCGATTGACGCGGCGGTCAAAGCTGCCGGCGGGCGCGAAGTCACTGAATTCCAGGTCTTCGCGTGGACCCTTCCGACCGAAGCGGGCTTCTACTACATGAGAGACCTGAACCGCACCAACCCGTTTGAGGTCGGTCTGGACCGGAACATCAACTGGGACAAGGACTTCGTCGGCAAGGCAGCCCTCCTCAAGATCAAAGAGGCCGGCCCTGCTCGCGAGATGGTCGGCTTTGAGGTCTGCGACGCGAACGAAAACTTCTACATCCGCTCCAAGCAGTACGGCGGCCCGGGCGAACCGGTCTACATCGACGGCGAGGACGAGGAAGTCGGCCGCGTCTCCAAGCTGGTCTACTCTTACGTCAAGAACGTGAACAACGGCTACATCCTGGCAAAGAAGGGTGCCCTCCACATCGGCGACAAGATCAAGATCCACGGATACGACTGCGTGATCACGGAGAAGAACTGGCTGTAAACAGCTGCCGGATGAAATTGGGAACGGTTCCGTTTTTCACCTAAAATGGTGTTAAACGGAACCGTCTCTTTCTGCACCATGCATGGTAGCCCGTGGCAAGCCGATCACTCCGACCTACTGCAATGTGCGCTTTGCCGCATCAACGACGTGCTTCATGAACACGGTGCTCGTCACGGACCCGACGCCGCCCGGAACCGGCGTGATCGCTTTGACGACCGGCGCGCCCTTCAAAATCTCAGCTTTTATTCATACCTCTCGTAAATGCTCCGGAATACTGCTTCCGCCCTGTCAAGATACGTGTCCAGCATCGCGTCGACGCGCTGGTTGATCTCCCCTGCATAGGCCTTGTCTTTCATCAGGCTGGTGTTGACCTTGACGTTAATCGCCGCGCCTTTAAGCGCACCCTGGCAGACCACTGCCCCGG
>CAYLSR010000304.1:0-2735 GCA_964385855.1 uncultured Mogibacterium sp. | reverse complement strand
CCGCGGTTTCCACAAGCGTGCCCGCTTTGCGGCAGATCTTCTCGTAGATCTTCTCGCAGGAGCGGTCGATGTCGGTGTCCGCGCAGTCGATCAGGGAGATGCCCATCGTGGTGGTCCGGATGTCGAGGTTGTTGTCCCGGATCATCGAGATGGTCTCAAGGATGTCTTTCTGGGTGAACATGGCAGACCTCCCCTAGATCGTGTGCATCGCGTTGAAGATGTTTTCGTGCATGACGTGGACTTCCATCGTCGGCAGGACGTCCTTGATCGAAGCCTGCAGCTCCTCTACCCGGAGCGTCGTCTCGGTGACGTCGATGAGCATGATCATGGTGAAGTATTCGTCCATGACGGACTGCGTGACCTCGATGACGTTGGCGTTCGCGGCGGCGCAGGCGGTTGCGGCTTTGGCGAGGATGCCTACCGCGTCCTTCCCGACGACGGTGACGACGGCTTTTTCCTGTTTTTTCATGGTTCCGGATTCCTTCCTTGAAGTGTTATTCCTTATCATACCGCAGGGCGCGGGCAATTGCAAGAGTGCCTACTTCGTCAGCTCGCCGCGGAGGTCTTCCGCCATGAGCCGCCGGACTTCGGCGTCCGGGAGGCCGAGGCTGAAGAGATAGGCGAGCTTGGTGACCGTGGCTTCGGTCGTCATGTTGTACCCGCTGACGGCGCCGGCCCGCGCGAGCGCGGAGCTCGTCTCGTAGGCGCCGAGGCGGACCGTCCCCTGCGGGCACTGGGTGAGGACGACGACGGTCGTCCCGTTTTCGATCGCTTTGGCGATGAGCGGCGGCAGCGCCGCGTCGTAGCTCGGGATGTTCCCGGTCCCGAAGGTCTCGAGGACGAGGCCCTTGAGGTCCGGGGTCACGATCGGGGCGAAGAGGTCGAATCGGATGCCCGGAAACAGCTTGATGACGCCGATCGAGGCCTCCCGGATCTCCGTCGCGTGGAAGGGCACCCGGCCGGCGGCCGCCCAGTGCAGCAGGCGATCCCGGTTGTAGTCGATCGAGATGCCGGCGTGCGCCAGCACCGGATAGTTCGGAGAAGTGAACGCGATCAGCCCGTCCGCGGAACTCTTGGTGGCGCGGTTGCCGCGCAGGAGCTGGTTGCCGAAGTAGAGCGAGACCTCGTTGGCGATGCCCTGACCGGCGATCATAAGCGACGTGATCAGGTTATCCTTGGCGTCGCTCCGGAGCTCCGAGAGTGGGATCTGCGAGCCGGTGAACACGACCGGCTTGTCCAGCCCTTCGAGCATGAACGAGAGCGCGGAAGCCGTATAGGCCATCGTGTCGGTCCCGTGCAGCACGACGAAGCCGTCGTAGCGGTCGTAGCGCTCCGCGATCTCCCGGGCGATCCGGTTCCACTCCCGGTAGGTGATGTTGGAGGAATCCAGCAACGGTTCAAATTCGACGAGGTCCCAGACGGGCATGTCCGGCGACTGCAGGTCGCGGATCTCCGCGAGCGCTCCGGCAAAGTAGCCTTTTTGCGGCGCGAAGCCGTTCTCCGTGCGGGTCATCCCGATGGTGCCGCCGGTGTAGAGGATGCAGATGCGTTTGTTCATGTCAGGCTCCTTGGGTCGTTTTTATCATTATACAGGACGCATGCGGAGATTCAAAAGTATTTTTGTTCTGGAAAATGTCCGATTTTCATATTCCTATCACATTAGTATGTATAATGGTAGGTGTAATTTAGCACTCGCCTTGATAAAGTGCTAACAACCGCTGAAATAATACAGGAATATATAATATAAGGAAGGAAACCACAATCAATGACCATCGTACCAGTATACAACCGCATCATCGTACCGCATTCCAACATCTACCTCCCGAATGAGGCCTACAAACAGATGACCGGCCAGGAACCGGCCGAAAACGAGAAGGTGTATTTCCTCATCTCCCGCGAGAGCGAGAGCTGGCAGGACATGAACGACGAGAGCTTCTACCCGATCGGGGTCTCCGGCGTGGTCGCGGAGGTCAATCCGAACGGCTACTGCGTCGTGAAGACCGCGGACCGCGTCAACCTGGATTCGATCACGGTGCGCGGGATGTTTCGTGTGGAACTCACCATCACCCGCCGCCCGGAGATCGAAGACAACGATCCGGAGATGGACAGCAAGCGGCTGGAACGAATGAAGAGCAAGATCATGGAGTTCCTCTCGCACACGCAGTGGGGCGCGATGGCGAGAAGCTACGTGAACCAGCAGAACTCCATCGGGGAGATCGCTTCGGCGATGTCGCCGTGGCTGCCGAATTCCGCGGAGGAGAAGTACGCCGTCCTGGCGGAGGACAGCGTGGCGAAGCGCAACGACATCATGGAATCCATGATCTACGAATACCTCGAGATCGCGAAGCTCACCGGCGAAGCGGAGAGCGAGCAGGAGGAGGACAACCAGAAGGCCTACCGCAAGCAGGCGATCCAGCGCCAGATGGAGTACCTCCAGCGCCAGCTCGACGAGATGGATCCGGAGAACGTTTCGGATGTCCGGAAGTTCGAGGTCAAGATCGAAGAGTCCGGCATGAACGAGACCGCGGAGAAGGAAGCCCGCAAGGTCCTGAACCGGCTCAAGCAGGAGGGGCAGAACAGCCCGGAGTCCGGCCTGCTCTATGATTATCTGGATTTCGTGACCGGCCTTTCGTGGAAGAAGGAGCCGGCGCAGCACATCGACCTCGCGGAGGCGGAGGCGGTCAAAATATCGGAACACTACTTATTTATGTGTAAGTCGGCATACTTTGTGTAGT
>CAYLSR010000303.1:0-2750 GCA_964385855.1 uncultured Mogibacterium sp. | reverse complement strand
TCATGATTAACAGTGATTTTCTTTTTCACTGTCTCTCATAAAGGGAGCATATCACCTTGCCGGTGCAGGCGTCTTTTTTCGCGGACGCGCCCGCACTTCTCCGGAAAGGCGGCAGGCGCATTGAATTCATCCACTGAAACTGGTACAATGGATTCGTGCTATTGCACGGACAAAAATGACGACAGGTGGTATGATGACACAACTCTTTTACAACGCGAAAATCTTCACGTCCGACCTCGAAAACCTCTATGCGGACGCCCTGCTGGTCCGGGACGGCAAGGTCCTGTGGACCGGAGCCCTTGAGGATCGGCCGGACATCCAGCCGGATGAGGCGACCGACCTTCAGGGGCACACGGTGATCCCGGGGTTTATCGATGCGCACATGCATCCGGTCATGCTGGCGGACTATGCGCGGCAGATCGCGTGCCTGCCGCCGGCGGTCTGCTCGATCGAGGACCTCAAGCGGGAGATCCGCGCGGTGCACGACGCCCTGCTGAAGGACCTGCAGGAGCATCCGGAGCAGCCGCTGCCGTGGATCCTCGGCTGGGGCTACGACGAGGGAAAATACGCGGAGCGGCGTTCGCCGAACCGTTACGATCTGGATGAAGCCTCCCCGGATCTGCCGGTCTTTCTGGTGCGGAGCTGCGAGCACATCCGGTGCGTGAATTCCAAGGCGCTGGAGATCGCCGGGGTCACCCGGGAGACGCCGGATCCGCAGGGTGGGGAACTTGGCCGCGGCCCGGACGGAGAACCGGACGGCATCCTCCGCGAGAGCGCACGCGATCTGGTGATCCCTTTCCTGCCGGAGCGGCCGGATGAAGCCCGCATCGAAGCGCTGGTCGACCTCGGCGACCTTCTGGTCTCGCAGGGAATCACCGGGATCGCCGGCATGGGCAACCTGCACGCCGGCGGCAATTACGGGCTGATCCGCGCGGCGCAGGAGAGGGGATTCCGCCCGAGGGTTTCCCTCTACTACATGTGGGAGTACTTCGAGGACGACGATCAGTTCGATCTGACGCCGGAACTCCTGGATCGGCGGAAGCGCCTCCGGATCGCCGGCATCAAGCTGATCGGTGACGGCAGCATCTCCGGCAAGACCGCCTGGATGCACGAGCCGTACCTCGGCACGAACGAGACCGGCATCCCGGTCTATCCGGATGATCTCATGGAGAGCGCGATCCGGTTCGCGAAGCGGACCGGCTGCCAGATCGCCGTGCACGCGATGGGCGGGCGCGCGATCGACCGCGTCATCGATCGCGTGGCGGAGCAGGATGACTGGACGGACGGCAGCGTCCCGTACGTCCGGGTCGAGCACGTCACGGAACCGCGGCCGGAGGCGCTCCGCAAGGCCGCGGAACACGGCATCGCGATGGCGAGTCAGCCGATCTTCGAGTACTGCGAGATCGAGACCTACCGCGCCAACATGGACGCGGAGCGGCTCAAGCACCTCTACCCGCACCGCACGATCCTGGACAGCGGCGTCAAGCTGTGCCTGTCGACGGATGCGCCGGCGACCTCGTGGGCGGTGCCGTCCGACCCGTTCCCGAACCTCAAGTCCGCCGTGACGCGCGTTGCCTACGACGGGACCGACATCGGGCAGGCTGAGCGCCTCGACATCGAGACGGCGGTGATCCTCTACACGAAGGAATCTGCGGAGATCTCCGGTATGGCGGGGTCCGGCATGCTGAAGGCCGGCTATGACGCGGATTTTGCGGTGCTCTCGGACGACCTCTTCACGATCGACCCGATGCGGATCGACGAGGTGCAGGTGCTCGAGACGCGGATCGGCGGGGAATGTGTGTATCGGAAGGGATAAATCCTGTACTAAAATAAAAAACACCGTCCGCCGGCATTCCGCCTTGAATTCCGGCAGGGGATAGTGTAGTATAATAACGATGAATTTCAAAGGGCAAAAACACGGGCTTCCGCTCGGCAAGCGCCGGACGGATGCCTTTTTCTGAGGAGTAAAAAAGGAGGAGACAATGAGTGAGATCCGCCATCTGATCAACATCACGGATCTGTCTGTCGAGGAACTGGATCACCTGATCGCGGTCGCTGACGACATCATCGAACATCCTGAAGCCTATCAGGATATCTGCGCACACAAGAAGCTGGCGACCCTGTTCTTTGAACCGAGCACCCGCACCCGCCTGAGCTTTACGGCGGCGATGATGGAGCTCGGCGGCAACGTCCTGGGGTTTGACCAGGCCGCTTCCAGCTCGACGTCCAAGGGCGAGAGCGTTTCGGACACCATCGTGATGGCCTGCTGCTATGCGGATATCGTCGCGATGCGCCACCCGAAGGAGGGCGCGCCGTACGTCGGCGCAAAGCACGCGACCGTTCCGATCATCAACGCGGGTGACGGCGGACACTTCCATCCGACGCAGACGCTGACCGACCTGATGACGATCCACCGCAAGAAGGGTGAGTTTCGGAACTTCACGATCGGTCTCTGCGGCGATCTGAAGTTCGGCCGGACGGTGCACTCCCTGATCGAGGCGCTCCTGCGGTATGAAGACATCCTCTTCGTGATGATCTCGCCGGATGAACTCGCGCTGCCGAGCTACATCAAGGAGACGCTCGACGAGGCCGGCGTGGACTGGAAGGAGGTCTCCTCGCTCGATGAGGCGCTGCCGGAGCTCGACGTCCTCTACATGACCCGCGTGCAGAAGGAGCGGTTCTTCAACGAAGAGGACTATGTCCGTCTCAAGGACAGCTTCATCCTGACCCGCAAGATGATGCAGAACGCC
>CAYLSR010000302.1:0-2768 GCA_964385855.1 uncultured Mogibacterium sp. | reverse complement strand
CGGCTCTTGATCTTCTTTATAGTCTTCAGGAACTCCTGCAGCCCCTTCATAGCCAGTAACTGAGGATTGACCGTGATAACCACGCTGTCCGCAGCCGCTAATGCGTTGATGGTAAGTGCTCCAAGTGCCGGACAGGTATCAATGATAATGTAGTCGTATGCATCCCGAAGCGGATCCAAGATGTTTGCCAGCATACGCTCAGCGCCCATTTCAAGCCTAAGCTTTGCATCAACTGCTGACAGAACCATAGATGCCGGAATAAAATCAACGCCGTTACGTCTCTGTATGTACTCCGAAGGATCCGGCAGCTCTTCATCATCGATCTGCGCCATCATCAGATGACCGATAGTAACCGGCACCGCTGCCGGATCCTCAATCCCAAAGCAGGTTGAAAGGTTCGCCTGACTGTCGAAATCTACAGCCAGGACTGTTTTCCCTTCGCTTGCAAGTGAATAAGCCAGATTATAGGAACTCACACTCTTTCCAACGCCACCTTTTGTGGCTCCTACCAATATGATCTTCCCCATGTTCATCACCTACCTTCTGCTACGTACTGAGCTTCTCTTTCAGCGACATACTGAGCATTGAGCCGTTTTTTCTCGGCTGCAAATCTCTTGTTTAGAGACTTCATCTCTCTTTCCATGAATGCCGCTTCCGCTTCCTTCATAGCCGCCTTTTCTGCGTCAGGCGTGATGATCAGTTTGCCATTCTCACAGCTGATGGAGATATAGTCCCCGATATTGAACCCAAGCTCTTTGAGCCACTGGCCTTTAAGCTGGATCGTAGGTGTTTCGCGGTACTTGTAGCCGGACTGGCTGAGCACCTTCAGACTTCTGCTCTTCTTTGTCATAGATTGCCTCCTTCGATTTTCATTATGTGCCGGTACTTGATTGCTTTGGGCTGCATATCCGAACCGGTCTTATTGACTGATTAAACAAAAATGGACTAAGCCGCTGTGGCTTCCTTCTTTTCTGAAGTCACTTGGACTTAGTCCTATTATGACGTTATCACCGCTGATAAAAAGATTGTATCCGCACTCCACGAGCGCCTTCAGGTCTTCCGCGCATTCTTCGGTAAGACTGCCGCATCGGATCAGGTCTTCGATCGTGATCTCCTCTTCCTGAAACTTCCGGATGGTCAGCACCGGTCCGTTGAGCGCTACGTTTTTCAGGACACCGTTCACGCGGTATCCGTTCGGCATTCTGGCATCGACGATCGGATTCGCTTCATTGATTTCCCGATGCACATCAGAGGCGAACATTCTGATCACCCCCTCCAGTTCGTCCTCTGATAAAAACTCATCATCGATTTCCCGGATCTGGCGATCCTTTTCAATGTAGATGTGATCCGGACCGTTGACCATGATCTCATTGATCCTGTCATCTTCCAGCAGCGGGCTGAGAATCCCGTACTTGTTCCGCACTCTGCAGTAGATCGCATCGATCACCTTTCCGGTATCCAGGATCTCCACCTCTTTCAGATATTCCGACCGGAAAAAGCATTCCTCCGTCAGCCGCAGGAGCTCCGCCCCTTCCGGTTCGGTCTCCTGCTCTGTCAGAAGCCTCCGCATCCTGCGGGTCTCCCGAAGAATAATCTCGCGGTATCGATGTACGGTTTCTTTCAACTCGGCAGCCTCCTTCCCAGCTTTTCCGCGTGATCGGCGATCGTCAGCTCCCAGTCCTCCCCGAGGATCACCCGTTCCGCCGCGGCATCCTTCAGATAATCCCTTAAAATCCCCGGGCCCGGATCATCCGACAGAAAAATCCGGGTCTTGCAGTGCTCCAGCACGTGCAGGTTTGCGGGCGTGTAGCAGTTTCCGACATCCAGCAGGACCGTATCGAACCTGCCTGCCAGATTTCCGAGCAGTTTCAGCAGCTCCCGCTCATCCATATACGCGATGGGGTTTCTGCCGTACGGAGCACGAAAAGTATAGAGGTCATACCGGTCTTTCACAAAAAACGCATCCATCGGGATATCCCGTCCCCGTTCCAGACAGTAGAGAAGCTGCCTCAGCACATTTCCGTCCTCCTCTCCGGAAGTGCCGTACTGATTGACATGGGAGAGCGACAGGATCAGCACCCGGCTCCCGTACCGGTAGATCAGTTCGCGCGCCAACGCCCTGGCGTATTCGGTGCACTGCTCCGTAAAACGGTCGCAGCAGACCGCTGCCATCTGGCGGGTCCCTGCCGGCACTTCTCCTTCTCCGGTCCAGAGATAGTAGCAGAAGCGGATCTGCGAAAGCAGCGAAGATATCTTCTCGTATTTGAAGAGCGAATAAGGTCCGTTCCCTTCCTGCTGCGATCCGCCCGGCACCGGGTTCAGATAGATGAAACCGGTCCCCGGGTACTCCTTCTTTATATCCGTGAGGATCAGCGTCCGGTCCTCCTGCCGGAAGTCCCGTCCGACCTCCAGATAAATATCCGAACCGGCGCGCGTGAGGGCCTTTGCGATGGCTTTGCGATATTCAACATCTCTCAGCACCAGTTTGATCTTCATCTATCCGTCCTCCGTGAACAAGACTATAGCAGAACGCCGGCTGAAGGTCACCGGTAAAATCCCGAGCCGCCGGAAAGCTGTGCCACAGCTTTCCGGGTTCCGGTCACTTTTTCGTCAGGGCTCGCCGCCTTTCGCAGCCGTTCGCGCGCGCTATACATCGCGCAGACGGAGAAAAACTACATCTGGTATCTCATACACAGATAAAGCCCGGACCTTGTACTATCCTGATGCTATTGTTTTAGGTTTTGATACATATGGTGGTGAACCTTTTG
>CAYLSR010000301.1:0-2769 GCA_964385855.1 uncultured Mogibacterium sp. | reverse complement strand
ATCAGTTAAGTCCTGTCGAGTACGAATAGTACAAATCGGATTACAGAAGCCCGAAAACCAATGAAAACAAAGGGATTTCGGGCTTAATCTTTACGTATTGCAGAGATTTGCTACACATTTGCAACACGAGCGAGGGTAATCAAAATAAATCGAATAACGATTATTGCTATGTCACTTCATGAAGAGTATGCTTTGCGCTTAGGACGCACAGCTGTCAACGGGGTTCTATCGTCCAATCAGCAGCCTGTGGAGCTAAAGAAGCATGGTTTTTTTTGATCAATTCAAGAAAGAAAAGAAGCAGGAACAGATTGAACCACACTGTCTGCCCCTCCTGACAATCCGACAACGATCCTCATGCTTCTGTGAACAGCGGCCTGATCAGCGGTGTCAGCGGGAAAGGCGGCGGCTATAAGCTCTGCCGAGCCCCGGAGGACTATTCTGTTGGTGAAATTATCGAATTGATGGAGGGCTCGCTGGCCACGGTCGCCTGCCTTGAAGATGGCGCCGTGCCCTGCCCAAGAGCCTCTGCGTGCCAGACGCTTCCCTTATGGGCAGAATATGATAGACTTACGCATGATTTTTTTTAAGGCAAGCGTCTCAGCGACTTGATGAAAAAGGACGACAGCGATTAACTGCCGTCCTCTTGCTCCTTTATAACTCAGATCGAGATATACAGGATGGATGACCGTTACAGAAAAGCCTTCCGGGCGCGCAGAGAAACTGCTGTGCCGGAAGGCTTTTAACATTTTAAGCGATAAGCCGGGTGGATTCGCCTGACCGGCCATCCCACGCCCCTTCAAAAGCTGACAAAAGAACCATCCCCCTGTCAGATTTCCAGCTTCGGCGCCGTATAACCGATGATGGTTTCCTCGGTCAGCGGGTTCTCCTGACGCTTGACCTTGCGGGTCGTCGTGCGGACGAAGTCCGTTCTGCGGACGAAGACCGCGCGGATGCGCTTGTAAACGGCCAGCTTCTGGTTGAACTCCTTGACGATGTCCTTGAAGAACGCGTCGAGTTCCTCCTCGGTCGGCTCGTGTCCGAGCTTCTCGCGGACGTTCTCCATCATCGGGAGAATCTGGATGCCGACGAACTCCTCCCCTTCGCTCTTATACGGGAAGACCATGCACTCTTCGATGCACGGATCGCTGATGATGTCGTCCTCGAGTTCCTCCGGATAGACGTTCTCGCCGGTCTTGGTGACGATGACGTTCTTTTTACGGCCGGTCAGGTAGAGCCAGCCTTCATTGTCGACGAATCCGAGGTCGCCGGTGTGCATGAAGCCGTCCGGCTCGATGACCTTGGCGGTCTCCTCCGGCATGTTGTAGTAGCCGAGCATGACGTTCGGGCCGCGGAAGAGCACCTCGCCGATGCCGTTCTCGTCCTTGTCGACGATCTTGATCTCCCCGTGGCAGACCGTCGCGCCGACCGATCCGGCCTTGCGGTAGCGCTCCCTCGGCGCGCTGCCCGGCGTGCCGGAGATCAGCGGCGTGCACTCCGTCATGCCGTATCCCTGCAGGACCGTGACGCCGAAGTCCTCGAAGGCCCGGAAGATGTTCGGATTGAGCGCCGCGGCGCCGGTGATGACGACGCGGAGCTTGCCGCCGAGCTCGTTCAGCACGGACTGGAACAGCGTCCGGCTGATGTTGATGCCGGCCTTTCGGAGGCCCTTGTTGACCTTCATCGCCCGCTTGAAGGTCTGCTCCTTGCCGCTCTTGACCACGCCCTTCTGGATGCGGTCGTAGACCATCTCGAGCACGCGCGGGACGACGATGATGAAGGTGTTCTGCGCTTCCTTCATGTTCTGGCTGATGTACTTCATGCCCTCGCAGAACGCCGTGCTGGCGCCGCGGTACAGGACCAGCAGCATGCCGAGCGTGCACTCGTAGGTGTGGTGGATCGGCAGGATCGACAGCGTCTTGTCGCTCTGATAGACCTGACAGACGCGGCAGACGTCCATGATGTTGGAGGTGATGTTGCGGTGGCTGAGCATGACGCCCTTCGGGTTGCCGGTCGTGCCGGAGGTGAAGAGGATGACCGACATCGCGTCCGGATCGATCTCGAGGTCGAGGAACGTCGTATCTCCGTCCGCCAGCAGGCGTTCACCGTCCGCCAGCAGATCGCACCAGCTGCAGACTTCCACCTGCCGCCCGGAGTCATCGCCCTCGAGCACGATGCTGCGGTATTTTTCCTCATCAAATGCCGCCGGTTCCACCGGCTCCAGGAGATCCGTCCGGTCCCCGTAGAACTCCATGACGACGAGGCGATCGATCTCGCGAAGCCCCGCGAGCTTCTTGCACTCCTGGCGGGTGCAGAAGATCGTGTGCGCCTCCCCTGCCCGCATCAGGTTGCCGATCTCCGATCCGGTCAGCTCCTTGTCGATCGGAACAACCACCCCGGTGCCGTTGATGACCGCCAGGTACGTCGCGATCCACTCATAACAGCCCTGCCCCATGACCGCGATCCGCTCGCCCTGGAGCCCCATCTCGCAGAGCTTCGTCCCGAGCGCGTTGACGTCGTGCTGCAGCAGTTCGTAGTTGACGGCCTGATAAGCTTCGCCGCGCTTTTTCTTGACCCAAAACGCCGGATTGTTTTTAAAGAGCTCCGCGCTCCCTGCCAGCATGTCTTTTATCGTTACGATCTCCCGGATGTCTGTGTACCAGTATCTGGTGAAACTGCTTCCGGAAATGATATTGTCCATGGCCCTTTTTCTCCTCACAATCAGTATTGATATAATACTGTTTCTATCATACCATAATTCACGCCGAATTC
>CAYLSR010000300.1:0-2786 GCA_964385855.1 uncultured Mogibacterium sp. | reverse complement strand
ACGACGATGATGCCGTCGACCGGCAGGGACTGGAAGACCGTCAGCGGCACGTCGCCGGTCCCCGGAGGCATGTCGATGAACATCACATCGAGGTCGCCCCAGATGACGTCGGTCCAGAACTGCTTGACCGCGCCGGCGATGACCGGACCCCTCCAGACGACCGGATCCGTCTCATCCTCGGTCAGAAGATTGAGCGACATGACCTTGATTTCCGTCGGCGTTTCGACCGGGAAGATCCCGATGCCGCTCGCGGCAGCCATCTCGTGGAGCCCGAACATCTTCGGGATCGACGGCCCTGTGATATCCGCATCCAGGATGCCGACATTCAGCCCATTGCGGTTCGCGACGATCGCGGACAGCGCGGTGACCATCGATTTGCCGACGCCGCCCTTGCCGCTGACGACACCGATTACCTTCTTGCAGGAGCAGCCGTCATGGATCTTTTCGCTGAAATCCGGCGTGCCACCCTCTCTCGAGGAGCAGTCGGCACTGCAGGTGCTGCAGTCATGCGTACAATTATCAGAATAATCAGCCATTTTATCTACCCTCCAAAAATTACGCTAAAAAGAAGTATATCACAAAGTCTATGAAAATTCACCCCGTTTACTGCGGAAATGAGAATTGTGCAGTCTGAAAGGCCCGCAACCCTTCGGTCTCGCCTGAGCTGCGAAACTCCGCATGCCGGACGGCACGTTCCGCAGGGACCGCAGATATTCCGGAGGAAGCGAGTGCGGGCCGGCTGGGAGTTGGCGATGGCGGAGCCTTTGAGCAACTCCGCCGGCCCGCCTGAGCGACCGACATGGAATATCGCGGTCTCGAGGACAGTGCCGGACGAAATATGCCTGCCCCACAACCTATCCGCGTTACCCCGCGGAAACCATTATCCTCTCGATTTTCCTGCCGGGCGATGCGCTGTATGCCGGCAGGCACATCTGCAGTGACCCGAATCCTTACGCCCTCATCCATCCGGTTGGCCGCCCCTGTCGGACGGCACGTTCCGCAGATCCGTGTTCCTTCGGTCTCATCTGAGCTACGAGACTCTGCATGCTGGACGGCACGTTCCGCAGAGACCGCAGATATTCCGGAGGGAGCGAGAGCACTACCCCGCAGATTTACGCAACCCTTCGACTTTATCCCTCCGATTGGGTGCCTATGCCGAGCGGTACCATCCTGCGCCGCATGTCGGACGGCACGTTCCGCAGAGACCGCAGATATTCCGGAGGAAGCGAGTGCGGGCCGGCTGGGAGTTGGCGATGGCGGAGCCTTTGAGCAACTCCGCCGGCCCGCCTGAGCGACCGACATGGAATATCGCGGTCTCGAGGACAGTGCCGGTCGGCATGCGCGTCAGGATGCCCGTACCGATTGACATACAGGCCATCCCTATATGTATTCCTGCCCATTCACCCTATCCACATACTGACACGCCCTCGTCGCCGCGACCGCGCCGTCGCCGACCGCCGTCGTGAGCTGACGCACGTGCTTGGAGCGCCCGTCGCCCGCGACGAAGACGCCCGGGACCGCGGATTCGCAGTTCTCATCGACTTCATAGTAGCCGGCCTCGTCCGTGGCGACCAGATCGCTGAAGATCTTGCCGTTCGGGATCTGCCCGATCGCGACGAACAGTCCGCTCACCGGCAGCTCGGTCTCCTCCCCGGTCACGGTGTCCTTCAGCGTCACACCGCTGATGACCCCGTCCCCGTGGACGGCCGACACGGTCTTCTGCATCGCGAACTCAACGTTGCCCTTCGCGCGAAGCTCTTCGACCAGATGGTTCTCCGCGCGGAAGCGGTCCCTGCGGTGGATGATCGTCACCTTGCTGCACAGGTTGGAGAGGAAGATTGCGTCCTCGACCGCAGTGTTGCCGCCGCCGTAGACCGCCGTCTCGCGCTTCCGGAAGAACGCGCCGTCGCACACCGCGCAGAAGGAGATCCCGCGCCCGATGAGCGCGTCCTCGCCCGGCAGACCCATCTTGCGGTGGGAAAGGCCGGTCGCGAGGATCACCGCGGTCGCCTCGTATTCGCCGTCCGCAGTCTTCAGGCAGAACGCGCCGCCCTCGTGCGCCGGTTTCTCGATGGCGGTGACTTCCTCCATGAGGACCTCCGCGCCGAAGCTCTCCGCCTGCCCCTGCAGCGCCATCGCGTATTCCACGCCGCTGATCCCCGGCGTCGCCGGGAAGTTGTCGATCGAATCGGTAAAGGTGATCTGGCCGCCGATCAGCTCCCGCTCAAAGAGGATGGTCTTCTTGCCGGCTCTCGCCGCGTAGATCCCCGCCGTCAGTCCCGCCGGGCCGCCGCCGACGATCGCCACATCATATCTATTCGCCATGCTGATTACCTCCATGCAATTTAATTGTGTAAAACCAAACTGATTATACCATCTTTTCCCGGCACTGCAAAGACATTTAATTATGAATATTCTGTGATATTTGCATCTTCTGGCTTGCGTTCGCCCGGGATTGCGAGTATGATACTTATTAGCAGACAAACCCGGTGAGTGCTAACGCTGCGCCCTGCTCCGGCAGGCGGAGCGGCAGCAGGCCGGGAATATATATGGAAAGAAAGGATCAACCCCGGAATGAGCAGAAAAAAACAGTTTAAAGCGGAGTCCAAGCGGCTCCTCGATCTGATGATCAACTCGATCTACACCAACAGGGAGATCTTCCTCCGCGAGATCATCTCCAACGCCAGCGACGCAATCGACAAGCGCTACTACAAGGAGGCGGTCTCCGGCAGGACCGGACTCTCCAGAGAGGATTTTGAGATCCGCATCTCGGTCGATGAGGCGGC
>CAYLSR010000299.1:0-2791 GCA_964385855.1 uncultured Mogibacterium sp. | reverse complement strand
GGGCCGGATGCCATGACTGTGTTGGAGCAGTCAGAGCAGTTGCCGATGATGATGTACTCGCACTTGTCCTTCTTGAACTGCAGGTTGTTCGCAACCTGGCCAGGGCAGTTGCCCGGACGCTCGCACTTGCGCGCGCCGTTCGGCTGTTCCTGCGCCTGCTTGCAGTAGCAGAGGGACACTTCCTTCGCGTTGTACTTCTTCGCGAGGTCTCTCATACGGTCGAGGTTGCCGCCGCACGCGCAGACCAGGATGCCGAGGTTCGCTCCCTTGAGATCGAGGAACGGCATGGTCACGAGGATCGCGCCGGTGTTCTTGCAGATCGGCTCATCGACGGTGCAGGCTCTGCCCGTGAACGCGCCGCCCATGATGATCTCGCCGTACTCGCCGTAGATGCCGCCGGCTCTCTCGATGAGTTCACCGACGCTGGTGCCGACCGGAACGTCGACGAAGACATGCGCTTCATTGCCGCCGTTGAGTCTGCCGCGGACGGTGAGGTTCTTGAGGAACGAAGGCTTTCTTTCGTCGACCGCCTCCGCGATCCTCGCGCAGGTCTCACTGTTGATGACGACGGATCTCGCAGCGCTCGGCAGCTGGTTCGGCTGCAGCTCGATGCCGAGACATTCTCTGACGACCGCTCTTTCCTCGCCCATCGGGTAGATGTCCGGAAGCAGGTGTCTGGTGATGTTCGGCTCGTCCTTCAGAAGCTCGTCGAGCTTCTCGATGGTCGCACGATGTTTCTTCTTGATTGCGAAGATCGCTTTGTCCGCGCCGGAGATCTCCATCGCGTACTTCACGCCCTTGATGACCTTCTCAGGCTCTCTGTCCAGCTGCTCGATGTTGTGAGCCAGACCCGGTTCGCACTCAGAAGCATTGATCAGAATATATCCATCACCGTCAAAATGGGTGTCCAGCTTGATTCCGGTCGGGAATCCGGCACCGCCCATTCCGACAACACCGGCAGCCTTCACCATCTCGAGCGGAGTTCCCTCCGGGATCTTGACCCAGTCTTCGCTCTGCTCATCATCCGCCTTGAGGATGATGCGATCCTCAAGGACTTCTTCTACAACGCCGTCAACGCTGGAGAAGATGTTCGCGCCAAGTCCCGTAGGCTCGGCGATCAACGTGCCTCTTTTGACACGATCTCCCGCCTTGACTATCGGTGCGCATGGCTTACCAACATGCTGTCTTAACAGAATCTGTAACTTATCCATGACACAGTCTCTCCTTAATAAAATGATCCATAACCTCCTCACGACAAAACTGCACACAAATACATGCCATGCCGTGCATTTACATAAAAATAATAGCATATTGTGATATTTTTTTCAACTTCCCGAGGCATGGGCATATTGAAATTCTCTATCGGTCCTGCACTCTTTTCAGAACATAATTTTGCTTGAAATTTCAACGGTTTGAGCGGTTTTTGGAAACGTTTACCGCTGCATTCGGGGCCGATTCGACTGCGGTCGGCGGATTAAAATCAATAACCGGTTATCCGAGCTTTCTCCGCCCTTCCGGAGCAGCCCGAAAATGGCCCCGAAAACCGTCGCAGCGGCGCGATCCCGGGCCTGTAAAATTATTGCGTTCTGCAAAAGATGTGTTGAACTTCACAGGATGATGCATTATAATCAAGATGGTTCGGAAGGACCGTTTTTATGGTATGTTTTTATTCTAAGGAGGTATTTACGAATGGCATTAGAAGCTAAGATCAACCCCGGGCTGTACACTGATCACATCAGAACGATCGAAGCGCACACAGAGGGCGAGTACTGCAGAGTCTCACTGGACTGCCCTGAGCTGCCTGGCAACACGATGATCGAAAAGAAGCACTATCTGGAGGAACACTACGACTATCTCAGAACGATGCTGATGTTCGAGCCACGCGGCCACCACGATATGTTCGGTGCTTTCCTGTGCAAGCCTCTCAACCCAGAAGCAGATTTTGGCGTATTTTTCATGGACGGCGGCGGCTACCTCAACATGTGCGGCCACTGCACGATCGGTTCCGTTACCGCGATCCTCGAAGGCGGCCTGATGGAAATGAAGGAGCCTGAGACGGAAGTCGTTCTCGACGCTCCGGCGGGTCTCGTCCGGACAGTCGCGAAGTGCAAGGACGGAAAGGTCACCGGCGTCACCCTGACCAACGTTCCGGCATTCGTCTACAAGGAAAACTGCGAGCTCGAATATGAAGGCAAGAAGGTCGTCTTCGACATCTGCTTCGGCGGATCGTTCTTCGCGCTCGTCGACACCGAGAAGAACTTCGGCATCAAGGTCGAGCCTTCCACCGCGGGCTTCCTGACCAAGTGGTCCAGCTTCGCGCTTCAGGAGATCGCGAAGCAGATCCCGGTCCAGCACCCTGAGCTCGACATCACCTCCGTTGACCTCGTTGAGAACTACTCCTCCGCGGAGCTCGACGAGAAGGATAAGGCGTTCTGCCCGGACGCGAAGTTCGCACTGCAGAACCTCGTCGTATTCGGCGAAGCGTCCGATCCGCAGCTCGACAGATCCCCGTGCGGCACCGGCACGTCCGCGAAGCTGTCCTGGCTCTACAAGCACGGTGAACTCGGCGTAGGCGAAAGCTTCGTTTACAAGTCGTTCATCGGCACCAGATTCATCGGCCACATCGCGGATACGACGACCGTCGGCGACTACAGCGCAGTCATCCCGCAGGTCACCGGCGCGGCTTATCTGTGCGGTCAGGCGACCTGGTTCATCGACCCGGACGATGCGATGGGCAAGGGATTCGTCGTTTCCTCGCCTGGGACAAGGCCTAAATACGAGGCATAATGCT
>CAYLSR010000298.1:0-2792 GCA_964385855.1 uncultured Mogibacterium sp. | reverse complement strand
GATGGAGTTCTAATCATTAATATTGAAGGGAAAAAGCTTAACTAAATGACATTGGAACCGTCCCCCTGTCACACCTGTCATGGAACAAGGAAATATATGGCAGCAGGATTAATATCAGGATTCTTATGGGCGGTCGAGACCGTCCTTTTAGGGCTGGCGCTGGCGAAGGGCGTGTTTCACTCGACGCCGGAAGCCATCTTTCTCGCGCCGTTTGTCAGCACATTTCTGCACGACTGCGGATCGACGATCTGCATCACGGTTTACAATCTGCTGACGGGACATCTGGTGTCCTCGGTCCGGCTGCTCCTGCAGAGGGAGGGGCGCGTCATCGCGCTCGCGGCGATCATCGGCGGCCCGCTCGGGATGACCGGTTATACGATCGCGATCAACAACCTCGGCGCCTCCGCGGGAGCGGTCGCGACGGCGGTCTACCCGGCGATCGGAACGGTCCTCGCGAGGATCTTTCTCAAGGAGCAGATGAAGTGGTACCAGTGGGGCTTCCTGCTGCTGGCACTTCTGGGCGTCTACGGACTCAGCTATTCGCCGGAGCTCGTGATCCGAAACTTCTGGCTCGGCATCATCGGTGCGGTGATCTGTGCGGTCGGCTGGGGCCTGTTGTCCGTCATCATGGCCGCCTGCCTCAAAGACGCATCCTTCAGCAATGTGGAAGCGCTGGAAATCAAGCATCTGACGTCCGCGCTGGTCCTCGGCGTGCTCGTTCTGCCGCTGGTCCGCGGATGGACGTTCACCGGGACGCTTTTCCACGGGAACGCGTCACTGCTCCTGCTCCTCTTCGCGGCGGGCTGCATGGCGACGCTCTCCTACCTGTATGCGTTCCGGTCGCTGCAGCAGGTCGGCGCCTCCCGGTTCATGGCGGCCAACATCACCTACACGGCCTGGGCGATCCTGATCACCGCGTTCGTCCTCGGCGACCGGAGCGTCCTCACGCCGCTGACGGTCGTCTGCGCGGTGGACGTCATGGTCTGCGGGTTCTGCGCGGCGACAGATGTACGACAATTATTCAAGGGCTGATGCAGGATGTACCGTTTAACGGGCGCGGAGGAGTAGGCGGCCTGCGCGCCCGCTCCGGCACCGGAAATCTTTCGGACAGATTCAGAATACGACAAACGCAGCCCCTCCCGGCCGGGAGGGGCTGCGCGTTATGCCGGGGATTCCGGGCGCTTACGCACACAGGCGGATGATATCGTAGGTGCTGACGCCGCTTATGACCTCTTCCAGCAGCTTTCTGGTCTGCCCGAGGTTGTGCGCGATCGCGACGCGCTTGCCGTTGATCGTCAGGACTTCCGGCTCTTTCTCATAGTTGAAGGTGACCGGACCGGTCGCGGCACCGTATACGAACTTCGGATCCGTCTCGAATTTGAGCGCGTCGACGGTCTTCATCCGCTTGAGATCGACACCGGTGCGCAAGAAGGTCCGGTAGATCTCGCGCGCGTTCATGGAGAAGTCCACGACGCCCGTTTCCTTCGCTTCCGCGCCGTTCTCGTTGTTCGCGGTGAAGACGATGGTCTGACAGCGGTCCGCGCAGCCGGTCTTGCGGGCGAGCTCCTCCGCGATTGAAGCGAAGCTTGCCTGGACGGACGGATAGTACCGCACCTGATCCGCGAGATCCGAGAAGTTCGATTCGACGAAGTTCTTCACCGCATGGCTGTTGCTGAGGATCACCGGGCCGTCCGCGTCCGCGAGGATCGCTTCCGCGGCTCTCCGGCTTTCGGTCACGGCCTGCTCTTCGCTCACGACGTGATCGACGCCGAGCTTGTGCAGCGCGGCGACCACCCGGCGGATGTCCAGCGTACCCGGTTCCATGCCGCACAGCTCTTCGAGATCGCCGAGCAGGGTGGAGGAAGCCATCCCGACCGTCGGCATATCGTACGCGTGCGCGGTGAAGAGCATCTTGTCGATGTTCTCTTCCATGTAGACCGAACCCGTCGGACAGACGTCGACGCATCTGCCGCAGCGCACGCAAGGGCTCTCCGCCATCGGCTTACCCATGGCGGCGGTCACGCGGTATTCCTGTCCGCGGCCGTACAGGGCCAGGTTGTGCACGGTCTGCACGTCGTTGCAGACGTCGACACAGCGGCGACATTTGATGCATTTGTTCGCGTCCCGGACCACGGAATGCAGAGAGTTATCGATCGGGTAGCGGTATCCCTCCAGCGCGAAAGGAAGATGTCCGACGTGATATTCACGGTTCAGCTTCTGCAGTTCGCAGATGCCGTCGCGGACGCAGTCGCACCAGAAGCACATTTCACAGAACATCGGATCGAGGTCTTCCTCCTTGCTGCTGCCGATGCGCATGCAGTGGTGACAGTCGACCGGATGATGCGCCATGATCATTTCAAGGGTCTTCTTGCGGTTGGCGCGGACCGCCTCTGTATCCGTGTGAACGACCATGCCTTCACGCACCGCGGTCGCGCAGGAAGGCTGGAACGTCCGGGAACCCTCGACTTCCACGACGCAGATCCGGCACGAGGCGTGCGGATCGAGCTCTTTGAGATAGCAGAGCGTCGGGATGTGGATCCCGTTCTGCCGGGCCGCTTCCAGAATGGTTGTACCGGCTTCGACCTCTATTTTCTTGTTATCGATCGTTAATGTGACAGCCATCGTTATTTCACCATCCTTTTTTCAAAGTCTTCCGGATAATTCTCCCAGGCACTCTTGAATGCGGTCAGCGCGCCCTGGCCGAGCGGGCAGAAGCAGTCGTTGGACATCAGTTCAAAGAGGGACTGGAGGAGATCCAGATCCTCCTGCGTTCCCTGCGAAGCCGCAAATCG
>CAYLSR010000297.1:0-2817 GCA_964385855.1 uncultured Mogibacterium sp. | reverse complement strand
CCTGTTCTTCTTTGCCTTCAGTACGATCCTGTCGTGGAATCTCTTCGGCAAGATCAACTTCGAATGGCTGTTCGGGCGGAAGTCTCTGATCCTGTACAATATCCTCGCGCTTGGATTCATCTTCACGGGAACGGTCGTGCAGAACGATCTCGCCTGGGAGCTGCAGGACATGTTCAACAATCTGATCGTCCTGCCGAACGCGATCGCGCTCATCGCGCTGACGAAGCTGGTCCGGGAATCGCTGAAAGAAGTGGAGTAAGACCGGGGAACGGCGCTGCTGCCGGAAACTCAGAAGAAGAACAAAGGGACCTTGGACGGCGTTTGCCGTTCAGGGTCCCTTTTTGCCGGGGTATCGTTCACTTCCCGCATACCGAAGTGCGGGCTTTTACTGCGTGATCATCGCGACGATGCGGTCTCCGGTCTCCGTCGTACCGCAAGGCGTCTCGCCTGCGGCCGCGATATCGGCGGTGCGGTAGCCATCCGCCAGGAACTGCTTCACGGCGTTTTCGACCGCGTCCGCTTCAGCGCCGAGCCCGAAGGTGTACCGCAGCATCATGGCCGCGGAGAGGATCGTCGCGATCGGATTGGCCTTGCCGGTCCCCGCGATGTCCGGGGCGGAACCGTGGACCGGCTCGTACATGCCGAAGTTGCCGTCCGCAAGGCTGGCGGACGGGAGCATGCCGATAGAGCCGGTGATCTGGCTGGCCTCATCGGACAGGATGTCGCCGAACATGTTGTTCGTCACCAGGACGTCGAAGTGCTTCGGGTCGCGGATGAGCTGCATGGCGGCGTTGTCCACGTACATGTAGTCGACCGCGATGTCCGGGTAGTCCGGCGCCATCTCCTGGACCGTCTTACGCCAGAGGCGGGAGCTGTCGAGCACGTTGGCCTTGTCGACGCTGGTGACGCGGCCGTTTCGCTTCGCCGCCATCTCGAAGGCGGTCTTCGCGATGCGGCGGATCTCGTACTGCGCGTATTTCTCGACGTCATACGCGACGGTCCCTTCCGCGGTCTCCTCGGTGACGTGATCACCGAAGTAGATCCCGCCGGTCAGCTCGCGGACGATGAGGATGTCGAGCCCGCCCTGCAGGAGGGAGGCCTTCAGCGGAGAAGCTTCCGCCAGCTCTTCAAAGATCATGGCCGGCCGCAGGTTGGCGTAGAGCCCGAGGGCCTTCCGGAGGCCGAGCAGGGCTTTCTCCGGGCGCTGAGGCCCCGGGAGGTGATCCCACTTCGGACCGCCGACCGCGCCTAAAAGGACCGCGTCCGAAGCCTTGCAGGCTTCGACCGTCGCCGCCGGGAGGCATTCGCCGTAGGTGTCGATCGCGGCGCCGCCGGCCAGCACGGTCTCGTACCGGAACGTGTGCCCGTATTTCTTTCCGACCGCGTCGAGCACTTTGATCGCTTCCGCGACGACTTCCGGGCCGATGCCGTCGCCCGGTACAACTGCGATGGTATAGTTCATGGTGTTCCTTTCCTTAACTTATATTACTGGGCTTTGATGCTGTTCAGCAGGCCGCCGCTTTTGATGATGTTCTGGATGAATTCCGGGAACGGTACGGCCTGATAGGATTCCTCGCGGGTGATGTTGTGGATCACACCGGTGTCAAAGTCGATCTCGACTTCATCGCCGTCCCGGATCCGTTCGCTGGCCTCCGGGCATTCGAGGATTGGCAACCCGATGTTGATGGCATTGCGGTAGAAAATCCGGGCGAATGTGTTCGCGATGACACATCCGACATCGGAGTACTTGATGGCGATCGGCGCGTGTTCACGTGAGGAACCGCAGCCGAAGTTGTCCCCGGCGACGATGATGTCGCCCGGAGCAGCTTTTGACCGGAATTCCGGATCGATGTCCTCCATGCAGTGCTGTGCCAGCTCCTCCGGGTCCGGTGTATTGAGGTATCTGGCCGGGATGATGACATCGGTATCGATGTCGTTGCCATAACGATGTACTTTGCCTCTTACGTCCATGATGACCTCCTTATCTGACTTCTGCCGGCGAAGCGATCCTGCCGGCGATGGCGGATGCCGCGGCGACTGCCGGGCTTGCGAGATAGACTTCTGATTTGACGTGACCCATGCGGCCGACGAAGTTGCGGTTGGTCGTCGCGACGCAGCGCTCGCCGGCGGCGAGGATGCCCATGTAGCCGCCGAGGCACGGTCCGCAGGTCGGCGTGGAGACGACGCAGCCCGCCTTGATGAAGGTCTCGATGTAGCCGAGCCGGATGCAGTCCATGTAGATGGACTGGGTCGCCGGGATGATGATGGTCCGGACATCCTTGTGGACATGTTTGCCCTCGAGGATCTCCGCGGCGATCTTCATGTCGGAAAGGCGCCCGTTGGTACAAGAACCGATGACGACCTGGTCGATCGTCACATCGCCGGCCTCTGAGACCGTGCGGGTGTTTTCCGGCAGGTGAGGGAAGGCGACGGTCGGTTCGATCGCGGAGAGGTCGATCTCATAGACCGCGTCGTACTCCGCGTCTTCATCCGCTTTGTAGACGGTGTACGGCCGCTGCGTCCGTCCCTCCATGTAGGCGATTGTCTGCTCGTCGACCGGGAAGATGCCGTTCTTGCCGCCGGCCTCGATCGCCATGTTGCAGATGCAGAACCGGTCGTCCATCGACAGGGAAGCGACGCCGGGCCGCAGAATTCCATGGATCTGTACAGCGCGCCGTCCACACCGATTTTGCCGATGATGTGCAGGATGACGTCCTTGCCGCTGACGTCCGGCTGCAGGGAACCCGTCAGGTGGAACTTCAGCGCGGACGGGACCTTGAACCAGGCCTGGCCGGTCGCGATTCCCGCGCAGAGGTC
>CAYLSR010000296.1:0-2824 GCA_964385855.1 uncultured Mogibacterium sp. | reverse complement strand
CTCTGCGACGAGCCGACGGGCGCGCTGGACTACAACACCGGTAAGGCGATCCTCCGGCTCCTGCAGGAGCAGAGCCGCAAGACCGGCATGACGGTCATCATCATCACGCACAATTCCGCGCTGACCGCGATGGCGGACCGCGTCATCCGGGTGCGGAACGGCAGCATCTACTCGGAGGAGATCAATCCGGATCCGAGACCGGTGGAAGAAATCGAATGGTAAAGAACAGAATCCCGCCCATGCTCCAGACGACGACGCTCCGGGAGATCCGCGGATCTCTCGGGCGGTATCTCGCGATCCTCATGATCGTGGCGCTTGGTGTGGGATTTTTTGCAGGGCTCAAGGTGACGAAGGCCCAGATGATCCGGACGGCGGACGAGTATCTCGAGGCGCAGCACATGTTTGACTTCGAGATCATGAGCAGCCTCGGCTATGACGAGGAGGCCGTGGAGGCGATGCGCGCGGTGCCCGAAGTGCTCGCGGCGGAAGGCGTTATCGAGCACGACCTTCTCATGACTGACGCGGTGGGCACGGAGTACGTCGTCAAGGCGCTGTCTATCCCGGAGGAGGTCTGCACGATGGACCTGCGGGCCGGCCGGATGCCGGAGCGGGCGGATGAATGCCTGCTGGACGCGGGGTTCGGCGGGGAACAAATGATTGGGCAGACCTTGCAGGTGGCGGAGACCAACCTGTACGCGGACGAGGAGCAGTTCGCCTGTGACGCGTACACTGTGGTCGGGATCGTGACCTCTCCGATCTACCTGAACTACGAGCGCGGGACTTCCGGCCTGGGCGACGGGACGGTCGACTGCTACATCGGCCTTTTGCCGGAAGGGTTTGAGGATCCGGAGGTCTACACGCAGATCTACCTGCAGATCGAGCAAGACGAGGACTACTTCACGGAAGAATACGATCAGGCGCTCGACGCTGCCCGGGATACCCTGAAGGAGGCGGCCGAGCAGGCGACGGCGGACCGCAAGGACCGGGTGCTCGACAGTCTCGGGCAGGAATATCAGATCCTGTCGATCCTGTCCGGCATCTCCCTCGAGGAGCTCGCGGAGCAGTTCGGCCTGGGCGAGGGCGAGACCTACGTCCTGGACAACGGGACCAACACCGGTTACGCGACGTTCGAGAGCAATGCCGGGATCGTGGAGGGAATCGCGAAGGTCTTCCCAGTGTTCTTCTTCCTCGTCGCGGCGATGGTCTGCATGACGACGATGACGCGGATGATCGACGAGCAGCGGACGCAGATCGGCGTCTTCAAGGCGCTCGGCTACAGCAATGGGCAGGTGCTGGGCAAGTATCTTTTTTACTCCGGCAGTTCGGCCCTGATCGGCAGCGTGGTCGGGTTCCTGGTCGGGACGAAGCTGTTCCCGGCCGTCATCTGGCATGCCTATACGATGATGTATGATTTTGACCCGCACGTCCGGTACGTGATGGACGTGCCGCTGGCCTTGATTTCCCTTGCGGTCGCGCTGCTGTGCTCCATGGGGGCGACCTGGGCGTCCTGCTTTACGGATTTCACGGTGGTGCCGGCGGAGCTGATCCGCCCGAAAGCGCCGAAGAGCGGCAAGCGCATCCTGCTCGAGCGCGTCCCGGTGATCTGGAACAGGATCAGCTTCCTCTACAAAGTCTCCATCCGAAACATCTTCCGGTACAAGAAGCGTTTCTTCATGATGGTGCTCGGCATCAGCGGGTGCACGGCGCTCCTGATCGCCGGATTCGGGATCGACTCGACGGTCAGCGATGTCTCCAAATACCAGTTCGCGGAGGTTGAAAAATATGATTTCTCCGTGACCTTCAACCAGAACATGAGCAGCGGCGCACAGGATCTGTTCCGCCGGTACTCGGACGGCCATTACGGGCAGCTGCGGTTTCTCCACCAGGCCAGCGTCGACGTGAAGGCGGGGAAGGTGACCCAGTCGGTCTATCTGGTCGCGACGGAGGCCGACGGCTTCGGTGACTACATCGACCTGCACGACGGGGCGAAGCCGCTGTCGTATCCGGAGCGCGGCGAGGTGATCATCTGCCGCAAGCTGGAATCGCAGATGGACCTCCATGAGGGGGACACGGTCACGATCGAAAAGGATCATAAAGAAGCCGAGCTCCGGATCACCGGCGTCTGCGACAACTACGTCTACAACTACATCTACGTCACGCCGGAGACCTATGAGGATGCCTTTGGAGAAAAGTCGGAGATCCGCACCGCGCTGGTCTTCGCCACGGACAGCGGGGATCCCGCGCAGATCCGGAAGGACGCGGCGCACCTCAGCAACTTCACGTCTGTCGCGGCGGTCTCCGTCAACGTCGACATGCTGGAGCGGGTCGACCAAATGATGGAGAGCCTGAACGCGGTGGTCCTGCTGGTCATCTTTTCCGCGGGGCTGCTCGCCTTCATCGTGCTGTACAACCTGACCAATATCAACATCACCGAGCGCATCCGGGAGATCGCGACGATCAAGGTGCTGGGGTTCTATCCGAACGAGACGTCGGCCTACGTGTTCCGGGAGAACCTCTTCCTGACGGCGATCAGCGCGGTGGTCGGGATCCCGCTCGGCACGTGGCTCCTGCGGTTCGTCATCAGCCAGGTCAACGTCGACCTGATCTACTTCGCGCCGAGGATCACGACGATGGATTACGTGTGGTCGGTGCTCTTGACGTTTGTCTTCGCCTTTGTCGTCAATCTGGCGATGCGGTGGCGGCTCGATAAGGTCAGTATGACGGAGTCACTTAAATCAATTGAATAAGATGCTTTCCGTTCCGCCCTCATCGGGTACGGCTTCGTGATCCGTTGGGCCGCGCCGGGATCTTTTACCCGGCTCGG
>CAYLSR010000295.1:0-2859 GCA_964385855.1 uncultured Mogibacterium sp. | reverse complement strand
GCCGCGGTGGAGCCGGTCGCGGAGAACCTCTCGGACGGCGTCATCGAGCGGATGCACTATGCCGCGATCGGCGGGCCGGTCCTCGGGATGCTGTACAAGGCGGTCAACACGATGGACTCGATGATCGGCTACCGAAACGACCGCTACCGGTGGTTCGGCACCGCCGCTGCGAAGCTGGACGACGCGGTCAACTATGTGCCGGCCAGAATCAGCGCGCTCCTTCTGATTGTTGCGGCTGCGGTCAGCGGCCCGGAGTACAGCGCCGGACGCGCGTACCGCATCTGGCGGAGAGACCGGCGAAAGCACAAGAGCCCCAACGCGGCTCAGCCGGAGAGCGCCTGCGCCGGTGCGCTCGGGCTTGCGCTCGCCGGAGATGCGCAGTACTTCGGAAAAGTCGTTCATAAGCCACAGATCGGCGACCCGGTCCGGCCGATCGAACCGGAGGATATCCGGCGCGCGAACCATCTGATGACGATCGCTTCTGTTACAGGAGAACTGCTATGTCTGTTCGTGATGTTTCTGATCCTGCACGCCTGACGCACGGCGGGGATATCTACCGCAATGACGTCCGGCTGGATTTTTCGGTCAATCTCAATCCGATGCCGGCGCCGGCTTCGCTGGCCGAGGCCATCCGTCGCGGAGCGGAGGCGGCCGGATGTTATCCGGATCCGCTCCAGAGCGCCCTGCGGCGGGAGGTCGCTGCGCTGGACGGGGTGGCGCCCGGGCAGGTCCTGTGCGGGAACGGCGCGTCCGAGCTCCTGATGGCGGCTGTCCATGCGCTCCGGCCGAAGGAGGTGCTGCTGACGGCTCCGTGCTATGCGGGGTACCGGATCGCGCTTCAGGCGGCAGACCCCGTTCTTTCAGAGTATCCGCTGGACGAAAGCAAGGCGTTTTCGCTTGATGAGGGCATCCTGGATGAGATCACCGGGCAGACCGACCTGCTGATCCTGACCGATCCAAACAATCCGGACGGGAAGCGGATCGATCCGGAACTCCTCCGCAGGATCGTCCGGCGCTGCGAAGAACTGGACGTGAGGCTCCTGCTGGATGAATGCTTCCTGCCGCTCAGCGAGGGGCCGGGGTATCAGCGGCTGTTTCCGGGCGTCCTGCACCTGCGGGCGTTTACGAAGACGTTCGCGGTACCGGGCGTACGGATCGGCTATCTGGTGTGCAGCGAGGAGGACTGCCTGGTGCAGATCCGCCGCCATCTGCCGGAATGGAACGTGTCCGTCATCGCGGACGCGGCCGGCCGGGAAGCTTCGAGAATCTTGCGGGAGACGGATTATCTGAAGCGGTCCGCCGCGATGATCCGCGAAGAACGCGCATGGCTGGCCGCGGAGCTGACGCGCCTCGGGGCGAAGGTCTATCCGGGAGAAGCCAATTACCTGCTGCTGCGGGGCGGTAAATCGTGGTACGGGAAGCTGCTGGCGCGCGGGATCCTCCTCCGGGACTGCTCGGATTATCACGGGCTTGGAGCCGGATTTTACCGCGTGGCGGTGCGCGCTCACGAAGAGAACCGCGAGCTGATCAGCGCACTGAAGAAGATACAGGAGGAAGAGTAAGATGATCCAAAATATCAAGCCGGAAGAGATCGAAGCCCGGAGCTTCGAGCTCATCGAGCAGGAACTGGAAGCCCGCGGCATCCGATTGGAACCGGACCGGGCGCCGGTCATCCGGCGCGCGATCCACACGAGCGCGGATTTCGAGTACGCGGAGACCCTGGTGTTCTCGGACGAGGCCGTTCGGATCGCCCGGGAGCTCCTTCGGAACGGCGCGGACATCGTGACGGACACCAACATGGCGCTGGCGGGGATCCATAAGAAGAAGCTGGCGCAGTACGGCGGGGAAGCCCGCTGTTACATGGCGGATGAAGAAGTCGCCCGGGAGGCGAAGGAGCGCGGCGTGACCCGCGCGTCGGTGAGCATGGAGCGCGCGGCGGAAGACATTCTGGCCTCCGGCCGCAAGACGATCTTTGCCATCGGCAACGCGCCGACCGCGCTGGTGACGCTCCACACGATGATGAACTACGGGATCTTCCGGCCGGACTTCATCATCGGCGTGCCGGTCGGATTCGTCAACGTGACGGAGGCCAAGGAGCTGATCCTTTCGTCGGATGTGCCGCACATCGTGAACCGCGGACGGAAGGGCGGGAGCACGATCGCCGCGGCGATCGTCAACGCACTGCTCGCCGGAGAAGAATGATGAGAAACGGATTTACGACCGGCAGCTGCGCCGCAGCTGCGGCCAAAGCCGCGGTCCGGATGCTGCTGACCGGGCAGACCATCGACCGCATCCGGATCGAAACGCCGAAGGGGATCCTTTATGACGCGGAGCTTCTTAAGATCACGCGGTCGGAAGACCGGGTCCGCTGCGCGGTCCGGAAGGATGGCGGGGACGATCCGGACATCACGACCGGGGCGCTGATTTTCGCGGAGGCCGAGTGTACGGAGGAGCCCGGCATCTTCATCGACGGGGGAGAAGGGGTCGGCCGCGTGACCCGGCCCGGGCTGGACCAGCCGGTCGGCGCGGCGGCGATCAATTCGGTGCCGCGGGCGATGATCCAAAAGGAAGTGCAGGAAGTCCTCGACCTCCTGGACCACGATGGCGGGATCCGCATCACGATCTCCGTCCCGGGCGGCGAGCGGCTCGCGGCGAAGACGTTCAACCCCAGACTGGGCATCGAGGGCGGCATCTCGATCATCGGGACCTCCGGGATCGTCGAGCCGATGAGCCGGCAGGCGATCCTCGATACGATCCGCGTGGAACTCCGGCAGAAGAGAGCCGAAGGTCACACGGTCGCGCTGATCTCGCCGGGCAATTATGGTCTGGCGTTCATGCGCGAGGCCTTCGGGGTCGATC
>CAYLSR010000294.1:0-2875 GCA_964385855.1 uncultured Mogibacterium sp. | reverse complement strand
ACCAGGTCGTGGTGACCGGAAGGTCTTCCCAGACCGCCCGGTTGGCGAGCTCTTCCGCCCGGTGGAGCTGCTCCTGCGTCAGATGGGCTCCGCCGAGGTCGATATCGATCGTGATGTAGTGATCCCCCATGTGAAAGCCTTTGTTGGCGCCGCCGCAGACCTTGTAGAACGCGCCGGAGAGGATGTGCTCTCCGGAGTGGCGCTGCATGTTGTCAAACCGGCGTTCCCGGTCCAGCTCCAGTGTGACCCGCTCGCCGGCGTTCAGGGCCTCCGGCGGGCAGAGGACGCCGTGCAGGATCCCGCCCCGCCCGTCTTCGTGCGTATCGATGATCGGGTACGTCCTTCCGTCCGCGGCGATGAGCCGTCCGGTATCACACGGCTGGCCGCCGCCCTCCGGAAAGAGGACCGTGCGGTCCGGGATCACTTTGCAGTAAGCGGCCGGATCGACGGACTTCGGGAGGCCCTTGAAAGGGCCGGTCAGGACCTCGAGGAGGACCGCTTCGCAGCGGACCGCGTTGACGTCGTCGTAATACAGTTTTTCCGTGATCATGGGGATTCCTTTCCTGCCGGAACAGCGGAAAAATCAAGCTGTTCCTTTTTATTATTCTTCCGGACAAAAGCTGTGTCCGGCCCACAGATTCCCGGCGGCGAACGAAATCGAACAAAAACCGCCGGAAGTTGTCCGAAAAATCTGTGGAAAATTCCTATTGACAAATTATTTGAAACATCTATACCTTGAAATTTCAAGAATTTAAGGGTGTGCGTTTTCCACATTGAATTGTGGAAAAAATTGTATACAATCTCGAAAAAAATTGTGGATAATTCTCGATTCCTTGAAATTATCGGTCATTCACGCTGTTGAAAATTTGCACCGAAAAAATCGAACAGCGGTTAACATGTAATTTTTTTCGTAAAATTCTGTATTTTATTTTATGATATCTTCGAAAAGAACATCCTGCATCTGTGAGAAACTCTGAAAGACCTGCGAGGTGAACTTGTAATGGCCGATCAGATCCATGGTGCCGGTTACGATCAGCGGGGCCAGGTCTCTTTCCATCAGATCGATCTTGATCAGCTCACCGCTCATGACGATGAGCTGCCCCCGGGTCGTGATGAGGTACGCTCCGTACAGATCGTGGCTGAGGTAATAGTCCCGCGTGTCCACGTGTCCGTTGCCCGAATTGTAGAGCATGAAGGCGAGGCCGTTCGGCACCTGTACGGTCAGCGCGCGGGACGCCATCGGCGAGCTGTCCAGGTTGAACTCTTCCGGAGGGACGTTGAGCCTGTAGGCCGTGATGTATTCCGGCTGGCTGAGCTGCATGGCGGCTTCGAACCCCGAGATCGACTGATCGGCCTGACACTCGCACTGCGTGACGAGGAACTGCTTTTTCCCGGGTGCCGGGATCAGCGTCAGGGAGGCGCGGGCGTACCGGTACCCCGGGTACCGGTCACATTCCGCGACGAGCGCACAGTGATAGAGCGCGGCGCCACCCGTAAGGCCGGCTTTCCGGTCCTGCGTGATGCGGTTTCTGGAGAGCGTCATGAGCCCGTGCGAAGCGAGCGGATGCACGCGGAGCGCCTCTTCGCTCATCGTCGTCAGCAGCCCTGCGGCAGGGAAATCCCGGTCGCACAGGCGCATGAGGAAATAGTTGATCGTCTCATAGGCCGTGAGCCGCTTCGGGCAGACGAGCGTCATCGCTTCCACAGGGTCCGCCGGGGCCTCCGCCTGCGCCCGCATCATCTCGATGCGCGGCAGGACCTGACGCCGGTAATCCTGCAGATCCTCCGGATGATCGCGCCAGTGCTCTTCGTTCGCGGCGAGCGCCTGATCGATGAGGCTGACGGCCGCCGAGAGCGGGATCGTCACCTGCATGCCGCCCAGGCTGCCGGAGATGCGGTCCCATTCCTCGTTGAGCTCCCGCATGCTGAAGATCGTGCCGTAGTCGATCATGTCCGGCGAGGTGAAGTACTCGATGTAATCATCGATGCCGTATTCGCTGAAATCCAGGTGGATCAGCTGAAAGAAGCGGTCTCTCCGGTTCTCCCGGCTGCGCCAGCAGACCTTGAGGGCGACCGCGCCCATCAGCCGCGTATCTGTCGCGACGCAGCTGTCAAACTCATGATCCGCGAAATGATCGTAGCGTTCCGATTGTCTGCCTTCGATGACCTGAAACATGGCGCTCCTCCTTCGTTATACGGACTTGATTTTATCATACATTCGGGACTGCCGCAACTTGAGTGTGCGCAGAAGAGAGCCCGCGTCTTCTGCAACAAAATTGTTGACAGACGGTCAGAACTGCGTATAATACTTACAAAGACATCCTTATTCAGAGCGAGGTAGGGACTGGGCCCGACAATCTCGCGGCAACCTCATCGGTTTCGATGAAGGTGCCAATTCCCACAGGATCCGCCATATCCTGAAAGATGAGGAGCGTCAAGAGTCTCTCTTCGCACCTGTTTTCATGGCGAAGGGATTTTTTTATGGCGAAGGTTCACCGGGATCCGGTGAAGGGTAATATACGGGTTCTGCCGGCGGATGGACCGGGCCGGCGGACTGAGGCAGACCGGTCCTTGGAGGAATCGGAATGAAAAGATTATTCACATCAGAATCGGTAACGGAAGGACATCCGGACAAGCTCTGCGATCAGATCTCGGACGCGGTGCTGGACGCCATCCTGGCGGAGGACCCGCACGCGCACGTCGCCTGCGAGACGGCGACCAAGACGGGCTTTGTCCTCGTGTTCGGCGAGGTCACGACGACCTGCACGGCCGACATCGAGGGGATCGTCCGGAAGGTCGTGAAGGAGATCGGCTATGACTGCTTTAACTTTTCGCCAAAGAAGCCATACTTTTTAGTGAATTCATCTGAGGCCTT
>CAYLSR010000293.1:0-2890 GCA_964385855.1 uncultured Mogibacterium sp. | reverse complement strand
GCTGCTGGACAACGTCGCGGCGATCACGCTGCTGTGCCCGGTGCTGGTACCGCTGATCAAAGCCTACGGCATCGACCCGACCTTCTTCGGCGTCATCATGATCATCAACCTGTCCATCGGACAGATCACACCGCCGATCGGCATGAACCTGTTCGTCTCGGCGAACATCTGCGGTGTCAAGCTGGAAGGCGTCATCAAGAACGTGATTCCGTTCATCCTGGTTCTGGTCTTCGACCTGTTCCTCTTCACCTATGTGCCGGGAATCGTCAACTTCCTGCCGAACCTGCTGCTGCACTAAGCCAGCGGCATGCGGAAGCGAAAAGCAAGCTTAGGATCAAACAAACAGTTTCTTCTTTGAAAGTGCCGGGCTTCAGACCCGGCACTTTCTGATAATCGCTGAACGGACGGAGCGATCGATGATCTCAACGCGCAACAAAATCTTCATAGTGGTATTGATGGCCTCCGGCTTCATCGGTTCGCTGAGTCAGAACCTGCTGACTTCCGCGCTGCCGTCCATCATGGCGACCTTCGGGATTACGGCGGCGGTCGGTCAGTGGCTGACGACGAGCTACATCCTCTTCATGGGCGTGATGACGGCCGTCAGCGCGTACATGTTCTACCGGTTCCCGACGAAAAAGCTGGTGTTGGCCTCGCTCGGGATCTTCGCGGCCGGCTGCCTGATCGACCTTTTTGCGCCGTACTTCGGGCTGCTCCTCGTCGGGCGTCTGATCCAGGCGCTGGGAGCGGGACCGCTGATCCCGCTCCTGCAGATCGCGGTCATGTACATCTTCCCGCCGGACCACCAAGGTGAAGCGCTCGGGCTGACCGGGATCATCGTCGGCTTTGCCCCGGCGATCGGGCCGACGCTGTCCGGCCTTCTGGTCGATGCGTTCGGGTGGCGGAGCATCTTTGTCTTCCTGATCGGGTTCGCCGGCCTGCTCTTCGCGGCGGGGCTCTTCAGCCTCCGTGAGCTGGGGGAGCGAGTGCGGATGCCGCTGGACGGGAGGTCACTGATTCTGTACAGCGCGGGGTTCACTTCGTTCATGCTCGCGGTGACGTTCATGAAGTCCGGGAATCCGGTGCGCCCGTCGATCCTGCTGCTGTTTGCCCTCGGCGCAGTCACGCTGACGATCTTCGTGCGCCGGCAGGGGAGGCTCGAGACGCCGCTCCTCAAGCTTTCGCTGCTCCGGACGCAGTCGCTGGTCTTCGGCTCGCTCCTGCTCGGCACGATGTACTTCATGAACATGGCCGGGACGATCCTGGTCCCGCTCTTCAATCAGACGATCTGCCCGTACAGCCCGACGGTCTCCGGGCTGATCCTGCTGCCGGGGTCTCTGCTGATCGCGCTCCTGAGTCATTTTTCCGGGAAGCTGGTCGACCGGTACGGGGCGAAGGCGATCTGCCTGTGCGGCATGGCGCTCATGCTGGCGGGCAACCTGCCGTTCGTCTTTTTCACCGAAACGGCCGGCGCCGCGGCGATCACGCTGGCGTACGCGGTCCGGTGCCTCGGCGTCACTTTCCTGATGACGCCGAGCTCCGTCCTCGCCATGCAGGACCTCTCGCTCGAGGACAAGCCGTACGGCAATGCGATCCTGCACTCCGCCCGCCAGATGAGCGGCGCGCTCCTCTCGACGATCCTGGTCGTCATCGCGACGATCGCTTCCGCCACCGAGCACATCGACGCAGGCGGGATGCACGTGGCATTCGCGGTCATGGCCGGGGCGTCCGTGCTGGGGATCCTCCTGACGATGCGGATCAAAAACCGTTAAAAAAGACCTCCGCTGCGGCAGCGCTGCTGCCGGCGGAGGTTCTTCTGTCATGTAAACGCGCATCACTGCATGCCCGGCACGGTGAAGCTCTCCCGGAGCCGGACGATCGGCTCCATCTCGACGTGCACCGGCTCTTCCGGCCGTTCCTCGAGGAGCCGGAGGAGCAGCGTGATCGCCTGCTTGTCGACGTTGGACGGGATCGCGATGCAGCTGATCGACGGGGTCAGGAACTGCGTCGCTTCCGGCTCGCGGAGGCCGATGCAGAGGAGTTCTACATCTTCCGGGACGCGGATCCCGTGGTGCTGCAGCGTGTAGAGACCGCCCTGCGCCATGCTGTCGTTCTCGTAGTAGAGGACCGAAGGGCGGCGGGTCAGCGCGCAGAACTCTTCGGTGGCCCGCGCGCCGCCCGCGAGATCGGCAGAGCTCGTGAAGATCCATTCCGGCTCGATCTCGATCCCGAGCTGCCGGCAGTTGAAGAGGAAAGATGCGGTCCGCTGCGTCGTCCCGCCGTACTGTTCGGAAGCCCGGATGATCGCACACTCGCGGTAGCCTTTTTTCTGGATGAGCGCGGCCAGGCGGGCGCCGATATTGCCATGGTTGACCCCGACGGTCGAATAGCGGCGGCTCTGGAGGTTCATCAGGACGATGGGCAGGGCAAGATCCGCCTTGTCCAGCTCGATCATATCCCGCTCGCTGGCGCCGCCGATGATCGCACCGGAATACCGTTCTTCCCTGAGCGGCCCGAGGTAGTCTTTCAGATGATCGCAGGCGTACGTCTGGACGACGATCTCGCAGTCCGTTCCGCTGTCCTCCAGCACCTGGTGGAGGTTCCGGAGCCGGATGCCCAGGAGGTTGACCCGGTGGTCCAGCGGCCAGTAAAAAGCGATGACGGGGTGCGCCGGCTTGCGGCTCCGCAGAAACTGCGCGCTGCGGTTCGGCCGGTAGCCCATCTCTTCGATCAGGGCGCGGACGCGTTCCTGCGTGGCGGAGGAGATGTGCATCTCGTCACCACGTCCGTTTGCGATGATGGAAACCGTCGTGAGCGAGCAGCCGGCTCTCTGCGCGACGTCTTTGAGTGTTGTCATGGGGTGACCTCCTGAAAGCTGACAAGGGCTGACAAA
>CAYLSR010000292.1:0-2891 GCA_964385855.1 uncultured Mogibacterium sp. | reverse complement strand
AGATGCCGGTCTTTTCGTAGTCTTCATCTCTCGCCGCCGCGACATCGAGCACCGCGGAAGCCTGCCCGCGGCCGATGCCCTTCTGCTCGCGCGTGATGCAGATGGAGCCGCCGCCAATGCCGATCTTGACGAAGTCCGCGCCATTCTCCACGAGGAAGTTGAAGCCGTCCCTGTCAACGACGTTGCCGGCGCCGATCTTGACGGTGTCGCCGTACTTCTCGCGGACCCACTTCAGCGTGCGCGCCTGCCATTCGGAGTACCCCTCGGAGGAGTCGATCGTCAGCACGTCGACGCCCGCGTCCACGAGGGCCGGGATCCGCTCTTCGTAGTCTCTGGTGTTGACGCCCGCACCGACCATATAGCGCTTGTGCGCGTCAAGCAGTTCGAGCGGATTCTCCTTGTGCGCATCGTAGTCCTTTCGGAACACGAGGCCCTTGAGCCGCATATCGTCATCGACGATCGGGAGCTGGTTCACCTTGTTGTCCCAGATGATGTCGTTGGCTTCCGAAAGGGTGATCCCCTCCTTGCCGACCACGAGCTTTTCGATCGGCGTCATGAACGTCTCGATCCTGACGTCCGGATCCATCCGGCTGATGCGGTAGTCCTTGCTGGTGACGATGCCCTTCAGCACGCCGCCCGAAGAACCGTCATCCGTGATGGCGATCGTGGAATGCCCGGTGCGTTCCTTCATGTACAGCACGTCCTTGAGCGTCTGATCCGGCCGGAGATTGGAGTCGCTGACGACAAAGCCGGCTTTGTAGCTCTTGACCCTGCGGATCATCCGCGCCTGGCTCTCGATCGGCTGCGATCCGAAAATAAAAGAAATTCCACCCTCCTTTGCCAGTGCAACAGCCATATTATCATCCGATACGGCCTGCATGACAGCGGATACCAGTGGAATATTCATCGTAATAGCGGGTTCTTCACCCTTTCTGAATTTGGTGATCGGGGTTTTGAGTGACACGTTCTCAGGTCTGGCGTCTGCACTGGAATAACCCGGGATAAGCAGGTATTCACTGAATGTTCTGGATGGTTCCTGAAGGACAATTGCCATTGTTGCACCTCTTTCTTACAGTCATAGATGTTTCGTTATTGCCCATAAGTATAGCACAAATAGTCTGTGAGTAAAAGAGTTTTGCAGTCCTGTCTTCCCTGTTTTTTTGCCTTTCAGCCCTGATTCAGGACCTCCTCCAGCCGGACGGGATCTCCGATCCGGATCCTGCGTCCGTCGATCAGGATCAGCCCCTCCTCCTGCATCCGCATCAGCTCTCTGGACAGAGAAGGTCGGGTGACCGCCAGGAAGTCCGCCATTTCCTCCCGCCCCATCACGAGCGGCGCCGTCATCTCCGAACCGCAGTTCAGGAGCAGCATCTTGGCGATCTTCTGGCGGAGCGTCGTGCAGCTCATGATCTCCAGCCTGCTGTTGAGTCCGTAGGACTTCTCCGCCATGATCAGCATCATGTTGGAGATCAGCTGACTGTGGTAGCCGCAGTTCCGCTCACAGCTCTGCGTCAGGAATTTTTTTGGCATATGAAGGATCCGGGTCCGCGCCTGTGCCTGCGCGAAGATCCCGTAGTGATGGTTTTCCAAAAAGAGCAGCTCATATCCGAAGACCTCCCCGGGTGCATCGTAATCGGCGAGGATGCTTCTCCGACCGTCAAAGGAGTTCCTTCCGAGGCGGACGGATCCGCTCACCAGGACCGGGAGCCGCAGCGGGGTATCCCCCTCCGTGAAAATCATCTCGTTTTTTTCATACTGCATGCATTCCGCGCCGCTGCAGGTGATGCAGTGCCTGATTCCCTCTTCCGGAATGCCCCGGAAGAGGGGCTTATCCTTCAGGATCCCGAACAGATCGCTGTCCTGCCGGATGGGTACTCGAGATGCCACGGCAATCACTCTCCTTCCCGGATCCACGCCGCGGCCTGCGGCGCATAATAGGTGATGATCATGTTGGCGCCGGCGCGCTTCATCGCGGTCAGGGTTTCCAGTACGACCCGCTTCTCATCGATCCAGCCGTTTAACGCGGCCGCCCTGATCATCGTATATTCTCCGCTGACCTGATAGACCGCGATCGGGACGCGGACGAGCGAGGAAACCTCCTTGAGCACATCCAGATACGGCAGGGCCGGCTTGATGATCAGCATATCCGCGCCTTCTTCCAGGTCCGCCAGACATTCCCGCACCGCTTCTCTTCCGTTCGCCGGATCCATCTGATAGGTCTTGCGGTCGCCAAATGCGGGTGCGGAATGTGCCGCATCCCGGAACGGCGCATAATACGAGGACGCGAACTTCGCGCTATAGGAGAGGATCGGTACCTCTGCAAACCCGTTTCGGTCCAGTTCCTCCCGGATGTAACCGACGCGGCCATCCATCATGTCGGACGGCGCAATGATATCTGCGCCGGCTTCCGCCAGCGTCACGGACGCGGCAGCCAGCAGCGGGAGCGTCTCATCATTCAGGATCTTTCCGCCGCGGATCAGCCCGCAGTGCCCGTGCGAAGTGTATTCGCAGAGACAGACGTCCGCAATGACCAGCAGCTCCGGCGCCAGCTCTTTGATGCGGCGGATCGCCCGCTGCGTGACGCCTTCCCGGTCGTAGGCGCCGCTGCCGACCTCATCCTTGTGGATCGGCACGCCAAAGATCAGGATCGCCGGAATCTGCGCGTCCAGGATCGGCGCGAGCATCTCCGGGATCCTGTCGATCGAATACCGAAATACCCCGGGCATCGATTCCACCGGATCGCAGATCCCTTCGCCTTCCGCGACAAAGACCGGGCAAATCAGGTCATCCGCGCTGAGCCGGGTCTCCCGGACCAGTCTTCTCATCGCAGCGGAACTTCTCAGTCTTCTCATTCTTTCCATTTCAGTCTTCCTCTGACGGCAGTATGCCGC
>CAYLSR010000291.1:0-2901 GCA_964385855.1 uncultured Mogibacterium sp. | reverse complement strand
CTTCAATGGGCGGATACGACCGGATCGCGACCGGCCACTACGCGGTCATCGAACACGATGCCGCCGCAGGCCGGTATCTTCTTCGCAAAGCGATCGACCCGGCGAAAGATCAGTCCTACGTGCTCAGCGCCCTGACGCAGGAGCAGCTGTCCCGCACGGTCTTCCCGCTCGGCGGATATACCAAGCCGGAGATCCGTGCCATCGCCGCAGAGCTCGGCCTCATCACGGCGTCAAAAAAAGAAAGCCAGGACATCTGCTTTGTCCCGGACGGCGATTACGTAAAGTTCATTCAGGAATACACCGGCAGGCAGTACCCGCCGGGCGACTTCGTCGACCGGGAGGGCCACGTGCTCGGCAGGCACCGCGGTATCATCCGCTATACGATCGGTCAGCGCAAAGGCCTCGGGCTCGCGCTCAAAAAACCGCAGTACGTCACCGCGCTGGACATCCCGGGCAACCGGGTCCTCCTCGGCGACAACGAACAGCTCTTCACCCGTGACTTCGAGGCGGACCGGTTCAACTGGATCGCAACGGCGCCTCCTGCCGGAGACCTCCGCGCCTGCGCCCGCATCCGGTACAAGCACCGCGAAGCGCCGGCGACCGTGCATCCGCTCAGCGAGACCCGCGTGCACATCACGTTTGATGAACCGCAGCGCGCGATCACGCCGGGCCAGACCGTCGTGCTCTACGACGGGGACCTCGTGGTCGGCGGCGGCACGATCGTCTGACGCGCTTCTGACCGGGCGCGGGGATCACCCCTCCAGGACCATCCGCGCCATCTCCGCGTAGGCTTCGCGGGCGGTCTGCGGCGCGATGATGCGCATCTTGCCCGCAAACGTAAACAGCCAGGAATAGAACGTCGGACTCAGCGCGACATCGACGAACGCCAGAAAGTGCTCCTCGTCCAGCACCTTCGTCCGGACATCCTCGCCGAAGTGGTCGATCACGTACTTCATCATCGCGTTCTGGCACTCGATCGTCACCTGCTCCCGCTCCCCGCCGTACATCTCAAAGACCTGCTTGGAGTACTCCTCGATGTTCCAGTCTTCCGGCGGCGGGACCGAAGGCCTGCGGAGGATCTCCGGGCTGTCGAGCCGGTCGGCCCGGAACGCCGATACGTTTCCGTGCTTGTCCGACCAGCCGACCACATAGTAGAAATCGTCGTTCCAGTACAGCGCGTACGGGCTCAGCGTTTAGAGCTCGCCGTCGCCGCGGAAGACTTTTTCTTTTTTTGCGTTGTATTCCAGGTACCGGAAGCGGATCCTGCGGTTCAGCGTGATCGCCTCGTTGACCGTATCGACGATGTAATAGATGTTTTCATTCGCCGGTTTGACGCTTGCGGACGAATACACGTGGCGCTGCAGATAGATGCTCTGCTGCGAGCTCGTCAGCGAGCCCAGCTTGCTGATGAGCTGCGCGCTCTTTTTGGCCGTGATAAAGCGCGAGGACGTCACCGCGTCCGCGAGGAGCTTCAGCTCCGGCAGCTCAAAGACGCTGCCGTCCCAGTAGTAGCGGTTCGGGTTACTGCGACCTCCGCGACCGCGTGCCCGGTCGCCTCCGATGTTAAGACCTCCATGTCGCTCTTCAGGGTCTTACGGTCCGCCTGGATCCCCTCCGCCGCCAGCATGTCGAGCAGATCGTAGGTCGTCGCCGCATGATCGACATCGGTATTGTCCCTGAGATACTGATACAGCCGAAGCAGTCTGATCTTTCCGGTATTCGCTCCCATCACAGTCCCCCGTCTGCCATCCTGTCACGCGATCACGCTCAGCCTGCGCACAAGCTCCCGCACGTTGTCCGGCGAGGTCGCCAGATTGACCCGTATATGATAATCGTTCCCGCTATAATCGTCGTTATAGAACCACTCGCCCAGATCGACCGCGATGCGGCACTCATCCCGCATGATGCGCTCCACATCCTGCCCTTCCAGATACGCCTTCAGGTCGATCCACGCCAGATAAGTCCCCTCCAGCGGTGAAAGCACCGCAGCCGGGAGACATTCATCCAGTCCGTCTTCCAGGAGATGGTAGTTGGATTCGATGAGGCGAAGCACCTCTTCGAGCCACGGCCGGCCGCCTTCAAACGCCGCTTTATACGCGATATACCCGAAGTTGGCGCCCTGCTGCATGTTGATGCGGCGGACGAATCCGTCGAACTTCGACCGTATGGCCTGATTCGGGAGGATGGCGAAGGCGTTCTGACAGCCCGCCAGGTTGAACGTCTTGGACGCCGACGTCAGCGTGACCAGGATGCTCTCGTAGCGGCCGACCGTCGCGGCGGTCACGTGGCGGCATCCGCCCAGGATCAGGTCGTGGTGGATCTCATCCGCGATGACGTAGACCCCATGCTTGCGGCAAAGATCGAGCACCGCCCGGAGTTCCTCCGCCGTCCAGACCCGGCCGACCGGATTGTGCGGCGAACACAGGATGAAGAGGCGGATCTTTTTCTTGACGATCTTCTCTTCAAACAACTCAAGGTCCATCCGGTAGCGTCCGTTCTCCTCGATCAGCGGGATGTCCACGATCGTCCGCGCGGTGTCGCGGATCGCGTTGCCGAACGGATAGTAGACCGGCGGCATGATCGCCACGGCATCGTCAACATCCGTCAGGATCTGGATGAGCCAGTAGATCGCCGGAACGACCCCCGGCGTGAACCGGATCCACTCCTTTTCGATGGTGTAGTCGTGATACTGTTTCATCCAGTTGGTGAAGGAGTCATAGAATCCGCCCGGCACCCGGTAGTACCCGTAGAGGTTCTCCTGCGCGTACCGCTCCATCGCTTCCCGGACGCACGAAGGCGCGCGGAGATCCATGTCCGCGACCCACGCTGCCAGCAGGTCCTCCCGCCCGAACATCGACTCGAGCGCGTCCCACTTCAGGCTTTCCGTGCCGCGCCGGTCAC
>CAYLSR010000290.1:0-2905 GCA_964385855.1 uncultured Mogibacterium sp. | reverse complement strand
AGTCTGCCGTTCAGGATCCGCGTCGCGGAATTCCCGATGAAGACGGTCGTAAACATATCCACCTGCGCGTCCCGGAGTTCCCGGAGCGTGCAGACCCGGCTTTCCGTCCCCGCCCGGCCGATGTTCCGGACATAGCCGCACGGGCGGTCCGTCTTCATCGTCTGAAGCAGGAGGTCGCAGGCCTTCCGGAGGTGATCCGCGCGCTTTTTGCTGGACGGATTGTAGAGCACGATGGCAAAATCCCCGGCAGCAGCCGCTTCCAGCCGCTTCCGGATGACCTCCCACGGCGTCAGCAGGTCGCTCAGGCTGATCACGCAGAAATCGTGGTTGATCGGCGCGCCGAGGACCGCCGCGCCGCTGCAAGCCGCCGTAATGCCCGGCACGACGGTGATCCCGATGTCCGGGTCGTACGCCTGCGCCAGCTCGAGCATCAGCGAAGCCAGCCCGTAGATCCCGGCATCTCCGCTGCACACCAGCGCGGTCGTCCTGCCGCCGGACGCCTGCTCAAAGCACAGCCGGCACCGTTCGACTTCCTGTTTCATCGGTGTCGACAGCAGTTCTTTATCGCGGTACCGGTCCCCGAGCAGTTCGAGATAGACCGTATACCCGACGATCACATCCGCCCGGTCCAGCGCCGCGAGCGCTTCTCCGGTCATCATGGATTCCGCGCCCGGCCCCAGGCCGACGATCAGGATCTCCTTCATTTGTCTTTTCCCGCCTTTCTGCACCTTGCCACTGCGACCGTGATGCCCTGACCCGCTCTTTTGGTCAGGATCAGCTCCGCACCGGAGCCGGCCGCCAGGACCGCCGCCCGCTCGCAGACGTTGTCCACGCCCACCTGCTCCTGAACGAACTCGGAACCGCTGAACGTTCCCTGCGCCTTCGCGAGCATCGCCGGCTCGAAGGTCAAGAACGGGACCCTCCAGTATGCCGCCAGCGCTTTGAGACCCGGCTCCTCCGCTTTTCGGTCGACAGACGCGACCGCGCCGATCTCCTCCTCGGAGATCCCCGCTTCCGCAAGTGCAGCCAGGGTGAAAGCACGCAGTTCCTCAAAGGACTTGCCCTTCCGACACCCGATCCCGACCGCGTACGCCTTCGGACACAGGCGGATCGTGCAGCGTTCCTGCATGGAAGGATCATCCGAGACGATCACGTCGACCGGCTCCTCCGGCGGATACTCCCGGATCGACAGCGTCACCGGCCGGCCCGTGAGCGCTTTGGCCGAAACCGCGGCGATTCCCTCCCGGTTCACGATGTGAAGCCCGTTTTCCTTCGCGAACAGATCGACGGCAAATGCGCCCTGCAGGTCCGTCGCGGTCGTGAGGACCGGAACGGCGCCCAATGCCTCGGCGATCTCAAGCGCGAGTTCATTCGCGCCGCCGACGTGCCCCGAGAGGATCGGGATGACGAATCTGCCGGTCTCCTCCAGGACCAGGACCGGCGGGTCCTGCAGCTTATCCCGGACAAACGGTGCGATCGTCCGCACCGCGATCCCTGCAGCCCCGATAAACACGACGGCCTCCCGGTCCCGGAACCACTGCCCGCAGAGCGCGGAAGCGGACTCCTGCGGACGGATCAGCCGATTCACCTCCGGTTCGGACGGTTCGGTTTTGCCGAAGTATAGGACGCTGATCTTCAGTTCCGGCAGCTGTTCCTGCAGCCGGAGGCCGAGCCGCGCGCCCTGAATTGTAAAACTAACGATCCGGATCTGCATCTCTGAACCCCGTTTTAAAACTTCCGTCGTAGAGCCGGGACCGCTCATAGCCCTGTTTGGCCAGCACTTCCCCGACCAGGATCAGCGCGGTGCGCGTGATCCCGTGCCTCGCCGCGGTCCCGGCGAGCTCTGCGACCGTGCAGTAATAGTATTCTTCTTCCGGCCAAGTCGCCTTATAGACGATCGCCGCCGGCGTCTCCGGCGGGTATCCGCCCGCGATCAGCCGCGCCGAAAGCTCCTCCAGCATGCTGGTGCTGAGGTAGACCGCCATCGTCGACTGATGCGCGGCGAAGGATTCTATGCTTTCCTTCTCCGGCACCGCCGTACGGCCGGCCATCCGCGTGAGGATCAGGGACTGCGACAGGCCCGGCAACGTGAACTCGAGGTCCATCGAGGCCGCCGCGCCGAAAGCCGCGGAGACCCCCGGGCAGGATTCATACCGGATGCCGAGCGCATCCAGCGCGTCCATCTGTTCCCGGACCGCCCCGTACAGGCTCGGATCGCCGGTGTGCAGCCGGCACACCGTGCGGTCCTGCGAAGCGGCTTCCTTCATGACGCGGAGGACTTCCTCCAGCGTCATCGTCGCGCTGTTGTAGATCGCCGCGCTTTCCTTCGCATATTCCAGAAGCGCCGGATTGACGAGCGACCCGGCGTAGATGATCACATCCGCCTCCCGGATCAGCCGCTGCCCCCGGACCGTGATCAGATCCGCGGCACCGGGCCCGGCTCCGACAAAATACACCTGAACGTTATCCATTCCACTGCTCCCTGTGGGCTTCGATCATCCCGGCGGCGTTTTCGCTCGCCGCCAGCAGGCCCAGTTCCTTTGAATACAGCACGCAGCCCGCTTCGACTTCCTCCCCGGCCCTTTTCCGGAGGTAATAAAGGATCTTTTCCATCAGCGCCTGCGCCGTCGCCTCCCGTTTGCCGAGGCGCTCCAGGACGCCGAACGCTTCTTCCGTCGTCAGGCAGTCCAGAATCGCCGAAAGCACGTCTCCCGTCACGCCTGCGCGGACCGCCGCCGCGGCGATCAGCTCCATCCGGCAGTCCGCCTCGCGGGAATGCGTGTTCATGATCCCGCCGGCGACCTTGACCAGCTTGCCCGCGTGTCCGGTCAGAAGGAACCCGTCAAAGCCCAGCTCTGCGATCATGTCGACGGTCTCCCCGATGAAATTGCTGCACTTGACGCTC
>CAYLSR010000289.1:0-2925 GCA_964385855.1 uncultured Mogibacterium sp. | reverse complement strand
ACTGCGGCGGCGCGGCTTCGGCGACCGGATACTATGCCGGAAGGAAGGCGGCGGACTTTGGGGAAGCGAATGAACTCGCGGCCTGTCCGGAAGATCAGGCAACGGCTGAAAAAGAGCGGCTGCTCGCGCCGATGACCAATGAAGGCGACATGAACTGGAAAGAGCTGAACTTCGCGATCAGCAAGTGCATGCAGAATTACTGCGCTGAGTACAAGTGCGAGGAGCTGCTGAGCGAAGGACTCGATCTGCTGAACCGCTTCTCCGAGGAATACGTACCACAGCTTCATTGTGAGAACCCGCACGATTTGATGCGGACGCACGAAGTGCTGGATATCCTTGATGTCTCGAAGATGATCTTGGAAGCCTGCAGGATGCGGAAATCGAGTTCTGCACCACTGTGTTTCGAGCGGACCGATTATCCGGAGATGGATCCGGAAGAAGACCGCAAGTTCATCACGATTCGGCAGGTGGACGGCAAAGCGGTCCGGGGAGAGGTCCCGCACGACTACTTCGGCGATGTGGAAGAGATGTATGAGAAGTACAATCAGGACTATATCGAGGGGGAGGCGAAGAAGTACTATGAGTAAAGAGATCCTGTACGCGTCGGTCATCCCGTGCAGCGCGCGACCGATCACCTACAACGCGGAGCTGTGCATCGGATGCAACAGCTGTGTAAGAGCCTGCCAGAGCGACGTGCTGGTCCCGAGCGTGAACAAGGGCGAGCACCCGATCGTGATGTATCCGGGCGAATGTATCTACTGCGGCAGCTGCGTGATGGACTGCCCGGTACCGGGCGCGATCCACTTCGAGCATCCGGTGATGAACCGGTCGAAGTTCGTCCCGGTGAAGCCGGAACCGGCAAAATAACTTACTAAACTCACTTCAACAAGAGCACTTCCAAAGGAAAGGAGATGTCCCAGGCGGGGTCATCTCCTTTCCGATTACTAGCGATGAATGAACCTTTACGGTTCCAAAGGATACAGTGGATCGAGACCAGTTCTCACCAGGATTTGGTATTGGTTTTTCGTATAATGGTCGTCCAATACCAATCGTTGCCGCTATTTTGAGAGGAAGGGCCGATTGCGACCGCTTGCGCTACACAAAAATAGTTCGCTTCTGTGTTCAATAGTATGATTCTCGGCAGAGTCATTGTATATTCTCTGCTATTTGTCCCTGCCAGAAGGGTTTTGTCGCCTGTCCGCTCTCCGAAAACACTAAAAAAGGTATTGGCTCCGTTCTATGGGTGGGGCCAATACCTTTTTGCTGAAATAAATTCTTCCCGATGATGTCCAGCTCTGCTTGCCCGAGCTTTTCGTCTTCTTGGACGAAAAGGCAGGGTTTTTGTATCAGTATTTTGTATGATCCGATTAGAGCTTAGAGCTTATGCCTCCCAGGAGAAGTCGGAGATGTAGAACTTTCCTTCGAGCGGGAAGCCGGCCGGTACGTGTAGCTTCGCGTTGTGCGCGTAGAGCAGTTCCGGATTGTAGAGGACTGCGTAGACCGCTTCATCCTGTACCTTGGAGAAGATTTTCTCGTAGATCGCAGTTCTTTCGCCCTCATCGATCGTTGCAGCAGCATCCTTGAACCACTGGTCGATTTCCGGGTCGCTGTAACGAGCGTTGTTGGCCATGCCGATGTAGTCGGAGCAAAGTGCCATGGACATCTGCTGCGTATCGCCTTCGAGGACCATCTGCAGACAGGTGATCGTGAAGTCTCCCTGACCCAGCTTCTGCAGGTATGCGTTGAACTCCAGGATCTCGATGTTGCAGTTCAGACCGACGTCTGCGAGGTTGGATTGGACGATCGTCGCGAGGGACTTGTACTGTTCCGCGACATACATGGTGCCCAGATCATATCCTTCCGGGATACCGGCTTTCTCGAGATATTCCTTCGCCTTTGCAGGATCGAAGTTGTACTGCGTCTGGGAATCGGAGTAACCCATCTTACCAGGGGTGACCAGATTGGAGTTCACATCCGCGTAGCCTTCTTTGACGCTGGTGACGATATCTTCGCGGTTCATCGCGTAATTGATCGCCTTACGGAAGTCAGGGTTGTTGAACGGCTCTTTTTCGGTGTTCATCGCGACGAAACCGAACATGGTGCGGCTGACTTTCTCAACGACGACATTGTCGTCCTTCTCGAGCTCGCCGACGTAGGAAGGATCGTTGATTTCCGCGAAGTCGATCTCGCCGTTGCGGAGGCCGACGCCCATCGTCGTTACATCATTGATGACCTTGAAGGTGACATTTTTGATTTCCGGAGCACCACCGTAGTATTCGTCGAATGCTTCGAGCGTCCACTTGTTGCCGATCTCGTGGCTGACCCACTTGTAAGCGCCGCAGCCAATCGGTTCCTGAGCGAATTTGTCTTCGCCGGCTTCATCATAATAGTCCTTGCTTGCGAGGAACATCTGAGCCATGCTCGGCAGGAACGGAGCGTAGACTTCAGTGGTGTATACCTTAATAGTATAGTCGTCGACGATCTCATAGTGGTCAAAACCGTCTACGACAGCGCCCTGATATTCCGATTTGCTGTAGAGATCCAGCGTGAATGCGACGTCCTTCGCGGTCAGTTCGGTGCCGTTCTGGAACTTGACACCCTGACGCAGGTGGAAGGTGTAACATTTACCATCCTCGCTGACGTCCCAGCTTTCCGCGACTCTCGGGATCAGCGTCTCCTGGTCTACCGTATCACGGCAGAGCAGGGTATCGTAAATCTGATCCTCAGTACGCTGCTCGATGGTCGAGCTGTAATTCGCCGGATGCAGTGTGCTGTAATCCGTGTCGCTGCCGATCGTCAGGCTCGTTCCGTCGTTTTCAGCTTCAGAACCGCCACCACCGCAAGCTTTATCTCCATTGTCGCAGTTCCTAGCTACTCATCGCATGGTTTTCCTTCCCACACCTTCCACCGAGAGCTGGCATTTCA
>CAYLSR010000288.1:0-2932 GCA_964385855.1 uncultured Mogibacterium sp. | reverse complement strand
ACGGCTCGTTCTACGCGCTTCCGCAGTCTCCTCAGATGTTCAAGCAGCTCCTGATGGTCTCCGGCACCGACCGGTACGTACAGATCGTCAAATGCTTCCGCGATGAAGACCTGCGTGCCGACCGTCAGCCGGAATTCACGCAGATCGACCTCGAGATGTCCTTTGCGGATGCGGACGATGTCATCGCGATGCAGGAGGGGTTCCTCAAGCGGCTGATGAAAGAGGTGAAGGGGATCGACATCACCGTTCCGTTCCCGCGCCTGACCTACGACGAGGCGATGGAGCGGTACGGCTCCGACAAGCCGGACACCCGGTTCGGCATGGAGCTCATAAAGCTGAACGACCTCGTTTCGAACTGCAGCTTCGATGTCTTCACCAAGGCGCTGGCAGCCGGCGGCGACGTCCGCGGCATCTGCGTCCCGGGCGGCGCTTCGGTCTATACGCGCAAAAAGATCGATAAGCTCGTCGAAGAAGCACGCCACTACGGCGCGAAGGGGCTCGTCTGGATCAAGCGGGAGGCTTCCGGCATCGGCTCGTCCGTCGGTAAATTCTTTACCGAAGAGGAACTCGCAGCCATCCTGGACGCCTGCGGGGCGGTTGAAGGCGATATCGTCTTCCTGTGTTCCGACCGGCCGAAGGTCGTCTTCGACACGCTCGGATTCCTCCGCAGAAAGATCGCGGGACAGCTCGGGCTTCTCGATGATCAGCAGTTTAACTTCCTGTGGGTCGTCGATTTCCCGATGTTCGAAGAGGATGAGGATGGCCGCATCAAGGCGATGCACCATCCGTTCACGCAGCCGAAGCTCGACCAGCTCGACAAGATCGAGACCGACCTTCTGGGCCTCAAGGCCAACGCCTACGACATCGTTCTAAACGGCGTCGAACTCGGCGGCGGCAGCGTCCGTATCCACGATAAGGACCTCCAGGCGAGGATGTTCCGCGTGCTCGGTCTGACGGACGAGGAGTGCGCGGATAAGTTCGGCTTCCTGATCGAAGCGTTCAAGTACGGCGCACCGCCGCACGCGGGGCTGGCGTACGGCCTTGACCGCATGGTCATGCTGCTCCTCGGAGAAAGCAGCATCCGGGAAGTCATCGCTTTCCCGAAGAACCAGAACGCCGAGTGCCCGGTCAGCGGCGCCCCGGCGCCGGCCGACGCGGAGTCCCTGGAAGAACTCGGCGTGCAGGTGGTAACAGATGAAGCGTAAGACTGCGATCTTCGGCGGCTCTTTCGATCCGATCCACCTCGGTCACCTGCGGCTCGCGCTCGCCGCGATCCGCGAATGCTCGCTGGACCGGCTGATCCTGATGCCGAACTACATCTCGCCGTTCAAGACGGACCGCAAGCACACCTCCTGTGAGATGCGCTGCGAGATGGCGGAGACCCTGCTGCACTACGATCCGGCTCTGGAGGTCTCCCGGTACGAGATCCGGCTCCACGACCTTTCCTACACGTATGAGACGCTGCGCCACTTCCGGGTCCGCTTCGGAAGCGCGCCGGCCTTCATCATCGGATTCGATTCCGTGATAAACATCGATACGTGGTATCACGGGGAGGACCTGATCCGGGAGTTCCCGCTCATCGCGGCGCGCCGGCCGGATACGGAAGACGGCGAAGCATTCGAAAAGATCCGGACGTACCGCGACCTGTATGACGCGGATATCACGGTCCTCGAAGTCGAACCGTTTGACGCCTCTTCCACGCAGATCCGGAGCGCGGTTCGGGAAGGGAAGGACGTTTCCGCGCTGCTGCCGCCGGAGATCATACAGTATATAGAACAACATGGATTATACAAAGACTGAAGCGGTGGACAGCTACCTGCAAGAGGTGCTGACGCCAAAACGATACAAGCACAGCCTCGGCGTGCAGAAGATGGCCGGCAAGCTGGCGAAGATCCACGGCGCCGATGTCGAGAAGGCCCGGTACGCGGGTCTCGTGCACGACATCGCGAAGTGCTGCACCGTTGAGGAGATGAACGAGCAGGTCCGTCGGTACGGTCTGCCGGACCGCTATTTAGACGATCCGGCGCTGGCGCACTCCAAGGTGGGGGTCTGCATCCTGAAGGAAAAGTTCGGTGTCGATGACCCGGAGATCCTGATGGCGGTCTCCTCGCATACGACCGGCCGGTACGGCATGTCGCTTTTAGAGGAGATCCTCTACGTCTCCGACGCGATCGAAGAGAACCGGCAGTATGACGACGCGGACCGGCTCCGGAAGCTCGCCCGCAAAGATCTCGACCTGTGCTGCCTGGAGGTCATCGACTTCTGCCTGAAGGAACTCGAACGGAAGGGCAAGGCGGTCGATGAGGACAGCCTCGGCGCGCTCCGGTTCATCCGGGAGCGCCTTGAACGCAGGGAAATAGTCAAAAGAAAGAAATACTGATCTGAAAGATCTGAAGGAGGAAAGAACGGATATATGGATAACCACACGATAGCCCGGGAAATCGCTCAAACGCTGTCGGACCGGAAGGCGCAGGAGATCGTCATCATCGACATCGCGGAGAAATCATCCTTTGCCGATTATTTCGTCAACTGCACGGCGGGTTCGGAGCGTCTGCTCGGCGCGCTTCAGGAATTCGTTGAGGAAAAAGCAGCTTCCTTAGGCCTCACCGCCAGGAGCATCGAAGGCCGCGCCGGCACCGGCTGGCTGCTGATCGATTACGGGGACATCATCGTCAATGTCTTCACCCGTGAGACCCGTGAACGCTACGCGCTGGACAAGATCTGGGGCGATTGTGAATTTGAGTATATTGAGGAGTAGAGATGAACGACAAGTACAATTTTGCAGAGATCGAGAGCAAATGGCAGAAAGTCTGGGCGGACGAAGATGCCTTCCGAACCTACGACGATTTTGACAAAGAAAAGTATTACGTGCTGGATAATGCAGCTTGAGAAGCAATAGAAGTATAGAGCTTGAAGAATAGCGAGTCTGTAG
>CAYLSR010000287.1:0-2938 GCA_964385855.1 uncultured Mogibacterium sp. | reverse complement strand
ACAACGTCAAGGTGAGCATCCTGGGCAGGACGGTGGAGATGACGATTGTGAAGGATCCGGCTGCGAAGCGATGGGAGACATCCCGTTCTACGATGTCTTCATCCACGGACTGGTCCGGGATGAGCTCGGCCGCAAGATGAGCAAATCGCTCGGCAACGGCATCGATCCGCTCGAGGTGATCGATCAGTACGGCGCGGACGCGCTGCGGTTCATGCTCTGCACCGGCATCTCGCCGGGCAACGACACCCGGTTCCTCTGGAGCCGTCTCGACGCCTCCAGGAACTTCGCGAACAAGCTGTGGAACGCCTCCCGGTTCGCTATCATGAACCTGCAGGACGAGGACGGCAGCTTCCTGCCGATGGCCGACGCGGAAAGCGCGGTCCTGCGCGAGGAAGACAAGTGGATCCTCACCCGCGTCAACGAGGCGGCCAAGGCGGTCACGGAGGCGCTCGACAAGTTCGAGCTCGGCCTCGCGGGCCAGAAGATCTACGAGGTCATCTTGGATGAATACTGCGACTGGTACATCGAGCTTGTCAAGAGCAGACTGTACGGCGCGGACGAAGAGGACAAGAAGACCGCGCGGTACGTGCTGCAGAAGGCCCTCAAGGACCTGCTGAAGCTGCTGCATCCGTTCATGCCGTTCATCACGGAAGAGATCTGGAGCTACCTGCCGGCGGAGACAGAGGCGGAGGGCAGAGATGCCATGCTGATCCGCGCGTCCTGGCCGGTGTACGACGAGGCCGCGGAGTATCCGGAAGCGGTGTTCAAGCTGGAGACCGCCAAGGAGATCATCAAGGCGGTCCGCGCGATCCGCGTGGAGGCGGAAGCCGCGCCGTCCCGCAAGCTCTCGCTCATCCTCAAGACCGACACGCTCAAGGAGACCATCGGCGAGATCAACAGCTACATCCGGAACATCGCGAACGTGACCGACATCCAGGTCGTCGGCACCGAGGCGGAAACCGCCAAGGACGTCATGACCGCGGTCGTGGACGGCGCGGAGATCCTGGTTCCGCTGGCGGATCTTGTGGACTTCGAGGCGGAGATCGAGCGCCTGTCCAAGGAGAAGGCGAGGCTCGAAGGCGAAGTCGCCCGCGTCGAGAAGAAGCTCTCGAACAAGGGCTTTGTCGACAAGGCGCCGGAAGCGGTCGTGAACGCGGAGCGTGAAAAGGGCGAAAAGTACAGGGAGATGCTCGCGACCGTCGCGGCGCGTCTCGAGATGCTGCAGAAATAAGATTCCGGATGAAAGAGAAGGGTGGATCTGATAATGATTGACAAGTTTGGGAAAGATAACAGCGAATACAACAAGGGGATCATCGAGGAGGTCCGCAAGGCGTCTCCGACGGTCGCGGATCTCATAGAGAAGGAGTATAACCGTCAGTGCCACAACGTGGAGCTGATCGCGTCTGAAAACTACTGCTCGGAGGCGGTGCTCGCGGCGTGCGGCAGCTGCCTTTCGTGGAAATACGCGGAGGGCTATCCGTATCAGCGGACTACCGGCAACAAGGGCCGCTACTACGGCGGGACGGAGTTCGTTGATCAGCTGGAGGAATACTGCTGCGAGAAGTGGCGGGAAGTCTTCCACACGGATTATCACGTGAACGTGCAGCCGCACAGCGGTTCACAGGCGAATTTTGCTGCGTACAAGGCCATCCTCGAGCCAGGCGACACGATCCTCGGGCTGAGCCTGGACAACGGCGGACACCTGACGCACGGTTCGTCCGTCAACTTCAGCGGCAAGCTCTACAACGTGCAGTTCTACAATGTCGATGAGAACGGCTTCATCGATATGGCCGATTTGGAGCGCAAGGCGGAGGAGCTTCGTCCGAAGCTCATCCTGACCGGCGCGAGCGCGTACTCGCGGACGATCGACTTCCCGGCATTCGCGGAGATCGCGAAGCGGGTCGGCGCGTACTTCATGGTCGACATGGCGCACATCGGCGGTCTGGTCGCCGGCGGCGCGCACATCTCACCGTTCGGATACGCGGACATCATCACGACAACGACGCACAAGACCCTGAGAGGTCCGCGCGGCGGGATGATCTTCTGCCGGCCGGAGCTGGCGAAGAAGGTCGACAGCGCAGTCTTCCCGTATGCGCAGGGCGGTCCGCTCGAGCACATCATCGCCGGCAAGGCGGTCTGCGCGGAGGAAGCGCTGCGGCCGGAGTTCAGCGAGTACGCGCACAAGGTCGTCGCGAACTGCAAGGCCTTCGCCGCGGAATTCACCCGGATGGGGTACAAGGTCGTGACGGGCGGCACCGACAACCACGTGTTCCTGCTGGACTTCTCGGACTACGCGTTTACCGGAAAAGATCTGCAGAACGCGCTGGATGAGGTCGGCATCACGGTCAACAAGAACTGCGTGCCGAACGAAAAGCGCTCCCCGATGCAGACGAGCGGCGTGCGCGTCGGGACGGCCGCGATGACGACGAGGGGCTTCACGGAAGAGGATTTCGTGAATGACGCGCATCGGATCGATGCCGTCGTGAAGGAGCTCGAAGCGCAGAAGATCGCAGAGGCAAATGCATAAGAATCAAATAAATTCAGAGTGCCTTATTGAATGAAATCACAAAATATAGTATAATAACTCAAATCGAAAGAAGGCTGAAGGAAGCTTGAAGGAGGGAAACCGCCATGGTGAAATTACTGGTAGGACATAAAGGGAGCGGAAAGACCAAGACGATGATCGAATACGCGAATCAGAGCGTAGACGAGGCAAAAGGCAGCATTATTTTCATCAACAGGAATTCCCGGCTGATCTATGATCTGGACTATCGGATCCGTGTCATCTGCATGGAAGACTTCGTCCACATTACCAACGAAGACGAATACATCGGATTCCTCTTCGGGATCATCAGTTCGGACAACGACATCGAGAAGATCTACCTGGACGGCATCATGAAGCATGCGGACTTTTCGCTGGAAGTCCTGCCGAGTTTCA
>CAYLSR010000286.1:0-2942 GCA_964385855.1 uncultured Mogibacterium sp. | reverse complement strand
AGCGTGTCCAGGAACTCGCGGGAAGTGACTTCCTTATAGTTGTCCGTCGTGACCGTGATGGAGGTGCCGAAGATCAGGCCCTTTTTGCGGAACGTTTCCATGTTTTCCGAGACGAGCTCGTAGATGCCCGGCCCGCGGCGGGCGTTCGTCACCTCGCGGCCCCCCTCGATGCTGAGGACCGGTACGAGGTTGCGGCAGCGGTCCAGAAGATCGAAGTACGCGTCGTCAAAGAACGTGCCGTTTGTGAAGACCGGGAAGAGGATGTTCTGCATTTTCCCGGCGGCTTCGATGATGTCGCGGCGGATCATCGGTTCTCCGCCGGCGAGCATGATGAAGCTGATGCCGAGCTCCTCCGCCTCGCGGAAGATGGCGAGCCATTCTTCGCTCGTCAGCTGCCGTACCGGCGCATCGTCATTGGTCGCGTTGCTGCACCGGGAATAGCACCCTGCGCAGTGCAGGTTGCAGCTGCTCGTGATGCTGGCGATCAGGAAGCCCGGCACGTGCAGGCCTTCCTCCTCGTATTTCATGCGCGTCTTAGAGGCCTTGCGGCTCGCGGCCGCGAACCGGACCATGAACGCGCTCTCCTTCGGGTTTTTCAGCGTCGCCCGGATGGTATCCGAGACGATCTGCTCGACGCCCTGTTCAATGTGTTTCTGCAGGTCGAATTGCCGGGTCATTTTTTCTTACCCCTTTGTCTCAGATGAACTGGATCCGCACCCCGGCAGGATCCTTTACAAAGAAAACTGTACCTGCGGCGCCGGAAAGCTGACAAAAGAACCGTCCCAATGTCAGCTTTTTGCTACCGGCACACGTTCCTCAGCACGCCGATCCGGGTGATCTCGCACTCGACGACGTCGCCCGGCTTCAGGAACTTCGGCGGTTTGAAGCCCATGGCCACGCCGCTCGGCGTCCCGGTGGAGATGATGGTGCCTTTCTGCAGGGTCATGCCCTGCGAGAGCTCCGCGATCGTCCCGGCGACATCCTGGATCAGGAGGTCGGTGTTGCTGTTCTGCCGGAGTTCCCCGTTGACCCTGCTGGTCAGCGTCAGCCCGGAGCCGTCCCCGAGGTCCGCGGCGGTCACGATGCACGGGCCCATCGGCGTGTAGCCGTCGAGGCTCTTGCCGCGGTACCACTGCTTGTGGCGGAACTGCAGGTTGCGCGCGCTCACGTCGTTGACGATGGTGTACCCGAAGACGTAGTCGATCGCCTCTTCCCGACTGACGTTGAGGGCGTCCTTCCCGAGGATGACGGCCAGCTCCACCTCGTAATCGAGTCCGTCCACGACTTCATGGCACGGGATGATACCGTCCGGTCCGGTGGTGTAATTCGCGCGCTTGGAGAAGTAAATCGCGTCTTCCTTCTGCGTGTAATCTTCGACCTCGATGGTCTCCTGGATGTGCGACCAGTAGTTGACGCCGAGGCAGATGAGGTCCTGTTTCGGGACCGGGATCGGGGAGCAGATCGTGATCCGGTCTTCCGTAAAGGTCGGGATGCCGGTGAGCGCAGCGGCGGTCTGTTCCGCCGTAGCGCCGGCGCCGAAAGCGGCCTCGAGCCGCCGGGATTCCTCCTCCGTGATGTTGTCGATCAGGTCGTTCATGCTCTCATAGGGCAGACCCAGATCTGAAAGCCGGACGAACCGGCCTCTCGCGGCCTCGACCAGAACGGCTTCCGACCCATTGACTTTTGCGGTATAAAGCTTCATCAGAGCACCTCTTTTTTGGTACGATCAGTTTACAATCCAAGGATAACAGAGGGAGACCGACTTGGCAAGTGCAGAACGGAACAATACGCGATTGAATCGTACCCTGACTATCCTGTATAATGAAAAAAATCATTCTGATAATAAAAGGGTGTTGCAATCATGGAAGAAATCAAAATCATCGAATTGAAAGAATCCATCCTGGAAGATAACGATCAGGATGCGGCCGTGCTCCGCGAGGAACTCAAGGGAAACAGGACCTGCCTGATCAACCTGATGTCCAGCCCGGGCTCCGGCAAGACGTCCACGCTGCTGGCGCTGAAGCCGTACTTCGAAGGGCGCATCCGCTTCGGCGTCATGGAGGCCGACATCGACTCGTCGGTGGATGCGGAGACCGTACGGGCGGCCGGCATCCCGTCCATCCAGCTTCACACCGGCGGCATGTGTCACCTCGACGCGGACATGACGCGGCAGGGGATCCGCGCATTCGGGCGCGATGACCTCGATCTGATCGTCCTCGAGAACATCGGCAATCTCGTGTGCCCGGCCGAGTTCGACACCGGCGCGGCGATCAACATGACCATCCTGTCGGTGCCGGAAGGGGACGACAAGCCGGTCAAATATCCGCTGATGTACGAAGTGACGGACATCGTGGCGGTCAACAAGATCGATGCGCTGCCGGTCTTTGACTTCGATAAGGCCCGGTTCGAGCAGGCCGTCCTCGCGCGGAATCCGGAGATGAAGATCTTCTACCTCTCCGCGCAGACCGGAGAGGGCATTCCGGAGCTGGCGGACTATCTGGTTGAGAGAGTAAAGGAGTGGAATGCGTGATGGGAACCGTACGAGTCATTGAAATCAAAGAAAATATCTTCGCGTCGAACGACAGCACGGCGGAAGCGACCCGGCAGTTTCTGACGGAGCAGGGCGTCTTCCTGCTCAACGTCATGTCGAGCCCGGGGTCGGGCAAGACCACGCTGCTCACCGCGCTGATCAACCGGATGAAGGACAAGGTCCGGATCGCGGAGATGGACGTCGACATCGAGTCCTCGCTGGACGCCCAGCGGGTCGCGGACGCGACCGGCGTCCGCGTGCTGCAGATCCACAACGCGGGGCTGTGCCACATCGATGCGGACATGACGAGCCGCGCGATCGCGGAGTTTGGGGTGGAGGACACGGACTTCCTGATCCTCGAGAACATCGGCAACCTCGTGTGCCCGGCCGAGTTCGACACCGGCGCGCACAA
>CAYLSR010000285.1:0-2944 GCA_964385855.1 uncultured Mogibacterium sp. | reverse complement strand
AATCAGCCGGTCGGCTGCACGGCGACGATCCTCTACGAGATGTTTGTGGACAAGGGAATCGAGATCGAGCCGAAGATCGCGGGCCTCCTGTGCGCGGCGATCATTTCGGACACGCTGATGTTCCGCTCGCCGACCTGCACGACCAAGGACAAGATGGCCGCCGGCGCGCTCGCGCTGATCGCGGACATCAACATCGAGGATTTCGCGACGGAGATGTTCGAAGCAGGCTCCGATCTTGCGGACAAGTCACCGGAGGAGATCTTCTATCAGGATTACAAGAAGTTCACCTTCGGCAACGTGAGCTTCGGCGTCGGGCAGATCAGCTCGATGAGCATGGACGAGCTCGCGATGATCCGCTCCCGCGTGCGGCCGCTCCTGCACAACGAGTGCGGCAAGAACGGCGTCTCGATGGTCTTCTTCCTGCTCACCAGCATCCGGAATTCCTCTTCCGAGATGCTCTACGCGGGCGAGAAGGCGGACGAACTGGCTTCGCTGGCCTTTCCGGACGCGCCGCATCAGGCCTTTGAAGACGAAAAGGGCAGCACGGGCAGCTACCGGCTGGACGGCGTCCTGTCGCGCAAGAAGCAACTGATCCCGGCCTTCATGAAGGCGATCAACATGATGAGCTGATACGGAAAAGCCCCGGATGGCCGGGGCTTTTTTTCATATATTTTTCCAATTGGGTGGATCCTTCGGTGAAACGGGGGTGAACCCCGAAGGATTCACCTAAAAACCTCGTAAAATTAGGTGAAACCTTCGGTGAACGGCAGCCGTTCACCGATGATTTCACCCAACCGGATACCTGTTAAAACTTCGGCTGACCCTGCTGCGGCATCTGACCGCTCTGGCTCTGCTGTGGCATCTGACCGCCCTGACCCTGCTGCATGCCGCCTGGGCCTTGCATGCCGCCCATCATCATTCCGCCGCCTGTTCCGCCGGTGGTGGAGACGGAGCTGACGGTGACGGTATCGGACTGGCTGCCTGCGGTGATGGTGTAGGTGCCGTCCGTGATGGCGTCACAGCTGAAGAGGATGCTCGTCATGTCCTTGACCGCCTCGTACGACATCACTTCATTTCCATCCGCATCCGTGAGGGTGACGGTGGTGCCGGCGCTGACGGTGCCGGAGAAGTTGTACAGGATCGAATACTGGGTGGAATCCGCTCCGAACGTTTCTGCCATCCCGCTGGAACCTGCCGCGATCACCGTGCCGCCGCTGATCGTCGCGCCGAGGCCGCAGTCGAGCGCACCGTTGCCGTCATTGGTCGGTCCGTTGACGATGACGGTGCCGCCGGTCACGGTCAGGGTGCCGTTGGAGTCCAGGCCGTCTCCGCCGGCGTTGACGACGATCTCACCGCCGTTGATCGTGAGGGAAGCGTCCTGCTCGATCTCGTTCATCATGCCGCCGCCCATGCCGTTATGGTCGTCCATGACGTAGCCGCTGTTCTGGCTGCTGCTCTCCTCGGAGGAAGAACCGCTCGAAGCGTTCATGGCGTCGTCGGAGGCGGTCACGTCGATCTCGCCGCTGTTGATCGTGATGGTCAGGCCCTCCAGAGCTTCATAGGACTGGTCGATGAGGATCGAGCCGCCGTCGATGATGAGGTCGGTCGCGGCGTGGATGCCATCGTCACCGGTGCTGAGGTCAAACGTGCCATCCGCGATGTAGATGTAGCCCTTGCCGTCCTCGTCGCTGTTGCTCGTATGCAGCGCGTCGTCCGCGGAATCGACCGTGTAGCTGCCGCTGGCAATCCGGATGCTGTCGTTGGCGGCGATGCCCTTGCCGGCCGCCTGCACCGTGATGGAAGCCGAGACGAGTTTGAGGTCATCCTTGCCGACGATACCGTGCTGATAGCCGGCGTTGACGGTCAGGGAACCCGTGCCGTTGATCGTGAGGTCTTCCCGGGAGAAGATCACGCCGTCCACCGTGTAGTCCGAGGACTGCTGCGTGTAGGTCGCGCCGGTGTCGGACAGGGTGTTTTCGGAGCCCTCCGCGAGCGTGATGAAGACTTTGTCCGCCGAGAGGATCAGGATGCAGGCGCTGTCGTCGTTGGTGATCGAGACGCCGTCCAGCACGATCTGGACTTTAGCCGCGTCATCGGCTTCGACGACGATCTGCCCGTCCTCCAGCGTTCCGCTGATGAGGTAGGTGCCTTCCTCAGTGATGGTGATAGTGCCGCCGGAGACCGTGACGCCGCTGCCGTCCGTCTCCGCGGAGCTGCCGGTCAAGGTGATGAGGGTGGCTTCCGATTCATCGTAGTCGCCCGAGAGGTCCCGCTCGGTGAAGTATTCACTCAGGGTGCTGTCTGTCGCCACCGAGGTGGTCGTCACTGCGGTGGTGCTTGCAGCTGCGGCTGCGGCTTCAGCCTGGCTGCCGCATCCGGCCAGCGGGACTGCGGTGATCATGACGGCGAGCAGGGCGGCGAGGAATTTATGTTTGATGTTCATGGCTGTTTTCTCCTTATCGATTTTATCAGGGGGTTCTTTTTATAGTTCGCCGGCGCCGGAAACCGGGCGGCCGCAGGCGATCTCGAGGTTGCCGTTTCGGACGCGCAGCTCGTCGATCATCTGCTTGATCGAGATGTCCTTCCTCGGAAGGATGCGGTAGGTCAGCTTGTAGAGGCTGCCGAGGCTGGCCGTCCGGACGTCGATCAGCTCCGCGTGGGCGGTGTACCGGTCGAGGACGTCGTCAAAGAGCTCTTCATAATCCAGGGATTCCGGAATCGAGATCTTGAGAATGCGCTCCTCGCCCGCGGCCGCGCCGAACTGCATCTGCGAGAGGAGCAGGTAGAGCAGGGTGAAGACCAGCGTAAAGATCACGGCGATCCCGAGGTAGCCCATGCCGGTCGCCAGCCCGACGGCCATGGACAGGAAAATCGCGGTGATTTCCTGCCCGCTGCCCGGCGCGGAGCGGAAGCGTACCATGCTGAAGGCGCCTGCGACGGCGAC
>CAYLSR010000284.1:0-2975 GCA_964385855.1 uncultured Mogibacterium sp. | reverse complement strand
TAGAATCTCCGTGGATCTGGATGCTGTTGACGTTGCCCGGCTCGATCTTGGCCTGCATCAGGAAGTTCAGGACCCCGTTGATCTTGCGGCAGATGATTCCCAGATACCCGATTTCGAGCTGCAGGATCACCGGCTGCTCGAGCACGATCCGGCCCTCCTCCAGCTCCTGATAGCCGGCGAGCTGGAAGAAGCTGTTGTTGCGGTTCCGGATATACCCGTCCGCCTCATCGTAAAACCAGAACCCCCGCTGCGAAGCGTCCGTCTGCCCGCCGCCGAATCCGAACGAGGCCTCCGGGAACGGCACCTTGTCGATGCGGACGGTCAGATTGCGCGTCCGGTAGTCGATCCACTCGAAGATCTCCTCCATCGTGCTGACCGACCCCTCCGTATCGTGCCAGGATTCCAGGATATCATACAGCAAACTCATGTGTTCAAAGCCCTTTCCGTAAAACCGGGAGCATCCTCCGGGATGCTCCCTTCCTCACATTCAGCCGGTTTCTCTACTGCTCTTTGACCTTCTCTTCCAATCGCTTGAGGATCATCGAGACGCCGTCCGCGACCTTGACGAGGTTGTTCGCGACACCGGTGATCTCCGAAGCGATCGCGTCCCAGCTGTCCTTTTCCGCGTTGATGTTCTTCTCGCGGATCTCATCGATCAGCTTGGACTGCAGCAGGATGCTGTCGTACATCGCGTTTCGCTTCTCCGGATCCTGCACCTCGCGGACGAACTCCCGGATGGAGTGCTCGAAGTGCGCGTCCGCCTCAAACTCGACGGTCTCCGTGCCGCTCGCGGTCTCGATCTGTGCGGTCGGACGGTAGTCCGGCGGCGCGGTAAAGATGCGATTTGTCAGGATCCGCCCCTTGCTGCCCCAGATTTCCAGGCTGCAGCGGTAGCCGCAGTCCATGCCGTAGCCGATCTGGCAGACCAGCCCGCGATCGTTCGACAGCGTCGCGTTGCCCAGCATGTCGACCTCGTAGCCCGGCAGCCCGGTCATCGCGGCCGTGTCCACGTGGATGGTCGAGCCGAGGAATAAGGTCGCCAGTTTGACCGTATAGCCCGCCGCATCGAGTAACGCGCCGCCGCCCAGTGCCTTGCTGTAGCGGAAGTCGTTCTTCTGCCTCAGCGGGAACCCGAAGTCCGCGCGCAGCAGCCGCACATCTCCGATCTTCCCGGCTGCCACAAGTTCTTTGATCGCCCGGATCTGGGAATGATACTGGAACATGTAGTTCTCGTGCAGCGCAAGCCTGCGCTCCCGCGCGATCTCCACGAGATCGGAGCTGTCGCGGTAGGAAGTCGTGGACGGCTTCTCGATCAGGACGTGCTTGCCGCACTCCAGCGCCATCTTCGCCCATTTATAGTGCATCGCAGGCGGCTGCGGTACGTAGACCGCGTCGATGTCCTCCCGCTTGATCAGCGTTTCAAAGCTGGTCTCCCGGTCCATCGGATACGCCTCGCAGAACGCGTCCAGCTTGGCCGGCGCGTATTCCTCCGCGACCGCAATGACTTCGATGCCCTCCACATTCTGAACGGCCGGCATGAAGCGCCGGAACGCGATCTCGGAGCAGCCGAGAATTCCCAATCTGATCATGATGTCCCTCCTGTTGTGAATAACCTGTTGTTTACAAATCCAGCAGATCGCTGTGCGTGCCGGTCCGGACTACCCCTTCAAGATCGACCGGATCGCATCCACCACGCATTCCGCGTCGTCCGCCGTCATGTCCGTGTAGAGCGGCAGCCTGAGATCCCGCTTTCCGTAGTCCTCCGTCACCGGGCAGGCCTCCGGCCGGTACCCGAGCTCGAGGCCGTACGGCGCCGAGTGCAGCGGCACATAGCAGATGTACGCGTAGATGCCCTGCTCCTTGAGCTTCGCGACCAGCTCTGTCCGGATCTCATCCGACGGCAGCAGGATGTTGTACGCGTGCGCGTTGTGCTGACACTCCTCCGGCACGATCGCCCGGCGGAGGTATCCGCCCGCCTCCAGGTCCGCGAGCTGCTCCTGGTAGGTGTTCCAGACCACCATGCGCTTCTCCATGATCTCGTCGAAGCGCTCCATCTGCGCGTACAGGAGCGCAGCGAGCAGGTCGGACGGCAGGAACGAGCCACCGATGTCGTGCCAGGTGTACTTGTCCACCATGCCCTTGAGGACCTGCCTGCGGTTGGTCCCCTTCTCGCGGAGGATCTCCGCACGGTCGAGGAGCGAAGCGTCATTCAGGATCGTCGCGCCGCCTTCGCCCATGACGTAGTTCTTGGTCTCGTGGAAGCTGTAGCAGCCGAGATCTCCGAACGTGCCGCAAACCTTGCCCTTGTAGGTCGAACCGACCACCTGGGCCGCGTCCTCAATCAGGTGCAGGCCGTGCTTCTTCGCAATGGTCTCGATCGCATCGTATTCGCAGGCGACGCCCGCGTAATCGACCGTATAGATCGCTTTGGTCCGCTCTGTGATGAGCCCCTCGATGAGCTTCTCGTCGATGTTCATCGTGTCCGGACGGATGTCGCAGAACACCGGCCGCGCCCTGCGGAGCATGAACGCGTTCGCCGTGGAAGAAAACGTGAAGGACGGCACGATGACCTCGTCACCCGGCTCCAGGTCGATCAGCAGCGACGCGAGCTCCAGCGCGGTCGTACCGGACGTCGTCAGCAGCATGTGCTCGATGCCGAACCGCTCTTTGAAGTACTCCCCGACCTTCATCGTGTACTTCCCGTCGCCGGACAGCTTGCTGTGCTTCATCGCGTCGACAACGTATTCGATCTCCTTGTCCGTCACGGACGCCTTGTTAAATGGTATCATCCTTGCCTCCTATCTGTTTCCGTACATCTTCTCGTAATAATCCATGTATTCCCCGGAGACGATCCGCTTCCACCAGTCCTGATGCTCCAGATACCAGTCGATCGTCTGCCGGATGCCCTCGTCAAAGGTCGTCGTCGGCAGCCAGCCGAGCTCCCGGTGGATCTTGGCCGGGTCGATCGCGTAGCG
>CAYLSR010000283.1:0-2982 GCA_964385855.1 uncultured Mogibacterium sp. | reverse complement strand
ACTGTTACGCCATACGTACGAAGAACCAATTCACTTCCATCGCCAGGTTGAACTTGAAGCCGTCCATCTTCTCCTCCACGCGGTGCGCCGCGGTCGTCGCGAGGTCGATCAGCTCCTGATCGATCGCGTCCGGCGCCTGCGCCGCCGGCACCTGCCCGCCGCAGTACTTGACGATCATCGAGATCGTCCGGGAGACCAGGTTGCCGAGGTCGTTCGCCAGGTCGTAATTGAGGCGCTTGAGCATGACCTCGTTGGTGTACAGGCCGTCCTGCCCGAAGGTGTACTCGCGGAGCAGGAAGTACTTCAGCGAATCGATGCCGTAGCGGTCGATCAGGATCTCCGGATCGACAACGTTGCCCTTGGACTTGGACATCTTGCCGCCGTCGATCAGCAGCCAGCCGTGGCCGAACACCTGCTTCGGCAGCGGCTCACGGATGGACATCAGCATCGCAGGCCAGATGATCGAGTGGAACCGCACGATCTCCTTGCCCACGAGGTGCACGTCCGCCGGCCAGTATTTGCGGTACTGCGAATCATCCTCCGCCGAGTAGCCGAGCGCCGTGATGTAGTTTGAAAGCGCGTCCAGCCAGACGTAGATGACGTGCTTCTCGTCGATCGGCACCGGGATGCCCCAGTCGAACGTCGATCTCGAGATGCACAGATCCTCGAGGCCCTGCTCGATGAACGCCTTCATCTCGTTGCGGCGGGAATCCGGCTGCAGGAACTCCGGCTTCTCCTCGTAGAGCTGCAGGAGCTTGTCGCCGTACTCGGACAGGCGGAAGAAGTACGCGTCTTCGCTCATCTTCTTGACTTCTCTGCCGCAGTCCGGGCACTTGCCGTCCACGAGCTGCGTCTCGGTCCAGAAGGATTCGCACGGCGTGCAGTACCAGCCTTCGTACTTGCCCTTGTAGATGTCGCCGTTCTCGTACATCTTGAGGAAGATGTTCTGCACGCGCTTCTGGTGGCGCTCTTCGGTGGTCCGGATGAAGTCGTCGTAGCTGATCTCCATCTTGCCCCACAGGCGGATGATCGTCTCGACGACCGCGTCGACGTACTCCTGCGGCGTGACGCCGGCTTCGATCGCGCACTTCTCGAGCTTCTGGCCGTGCTCGTCCGTTCCGGTCAGGAAGTGGACGTCATAGCCGGACAGGCGCTTGAACCGCGCCATCGCGTCCGCCATGACGGTGCAGTACGTGTGCCCGATGTGCAGCTTGGCACTCGGATAGTAGATCGGTGTTGTGATATAATAAGTCCCTTTGTAGTCAGACATCGTTTACCCTCTCAAATCCTCAATAATCAATCAGTTGATGACGAAATCCCCGTCCTCGTCTTCGCCCCAGTCGACATCCGACCAGTCGTCTTCGAGAAAGATCTCGTCAAAGATCCTCTTGGTCGCCAGCGCGAGCACCGCGCCGGACAGCACACTGAGCCCGATCACGCGGCCCGCGAGCTTCGCCAGCCTCTTGTTGCGCGCGATCCTCTCCTCCGCAATGATCGCAGCTTCCGCCTCGATCGCGGCTTCGCGGTCAATCTTTCTTCTCATCGACATTGTCATGGCAATACCTCCTTCTATCAGAATCTGATCGCTCAGTTGTATACTACCCCTTATTATATCGAAAAGGCTGCCCTGATTCAAGAGTCCATTTCAGTCTAACCAGACAGTTCAATGACACGCAAAAGACGGTCCTTCATTCCCTCAGGTGAGCTGAGAAGGACCGCCTATTTCATACTGTATCTCTTGATTTGCCAGCTCTTGCCTTCCCTCAGATCAGGAGAAGGTTCTCCAACGCTTTCCGGTAGATCTCCCGGAGTTCGTGCATCTGCCGAATCTCGATGTACTCGTTCGCAATGTGTTCTACCTTCTCCTGCCCCGGCATCAGCGGTCCGAACGCGACGATGTTGTCCATAGCCCTCGCGTAAGATCCGCCCCCGCAAACCAGAGGCTCGGACATATCTTCTGTTACCATCCGGTATGCTCCCAGCAGCGATTGCATCACCGGACTGCTGACCGGCGTATAGATGGGATTCATCCGGTACTTCTCAGATGCAATTGCTCCATAAGGTTCCAAAGCAGAATTCAGCCCGCTGATTACATCCTCTGCAGAGTAACTGACCGGAAAACGGATATCGAGAAACAGCTTTACGGTGTTTTCTTCAATCAAGAGCAGCCCCGGATTCATCGTCAGCTTGCCGCTCTCTGCATCCTCGAACCCGATTCCTGCATGCTCTCCGTGATGGCAGTCAGCAAACAGATCCCGATACATTCTTGTAAAACAGCAGGCGCTCCCTGCTTTGGCTTCCGACACTGCGGCAGTGATCGCATTGCTCCCTTCCCAAGGAGTACTGCCATGTGCAGAGTGTCCCTTGCCCTCATAGACGCTGTCACCAATCGTCAGAGAACAGCAGTCCGGTACCATATTCGGTGCATTGTCACCGGATGCAGCAGTCAGTCCGCTTGTTGCGAGCGGCATGGCAACGTTCACGATCAGAATGCCCTTCTCACTGTACACCGCCGGGAACTCGGAGTCCGGAGTGAAACCGTATGTTATCGGTTCCTCGTGCTGCAAATAGGCTTCAATGTCATACCAGTCCCCGTTTTCTTCTGTCTGACCGAACAAAATGCGAATCCGCTTGTTCAGTTTCATGCCGGAACCGAGCAGATCTTTCATCGCATAGACTGCGGCTACCATCGGACCTTTGTCATCGATCGTACCGCGACCGTAGATCCTCCCGTTCTGCTCGACAGCTTCGAACGGAGGCATGTTCCATCCGTCTCCTGCCGGAACCACGTCGAGATGCCCGAGGATGCCGATGATCTCTTCACCCTCTCCGATCTCTGCATATCCGTAAGCGTAGTCAGAATTTACGGTTCGAAAGCCAAAGCTCCGGCATTTCCCCAGCATGTAATCAAGCGCTCCAGCCGGTCTGCTTCCGTCCATGAGTCGGACATGACCCCCGGCCTGGCCAACAAGCTCTCCACCC
>CAYLSR010000282.1:0-3013 GCA_964385855.1 uncultured Mogibacterium sp. | reverse complement strand
GAGTCGGCGTGGACACCACGCTGTCGCAGATCATCCAGTTGGTCAGCGACGAGGCGGCGAACAAGGCGCCGATCGCCAAGCTCGCGGACAAGGTCTCGGGCGTGTTCGTCCCGTCGGTCATCGGCGTGGCGGCGGTCGTGACGCTCATCTGGCTGCTGCTGGGGCGCGACTTCGGATACTCGCTGGCGCGGGGGATCTCCGTGCTGGTCATCAGCTGCCCGTGCGCGCTCGTGCTGGCGACGCCGGTCGCGATCATGGTCGGCAACGGGCTCGGCGCGAAGAACGGCATCCTCTTCAAGACCGCGGCGTCTTTAGAGCAGGCCGGCCGCACGCAGATCATCGCGCTCGACAAGACCGGGACGATCACGCGCGGCGAACCGCAGGTCACGGATCTGCTGCCTGCAGAGGGTGTTTCGGGCGAAGAACTGCTGCGTACGGCATATGCGCTGGAGAGCAAGTCGGAGCATCCGCTGGCGAAAGCTATCGTCTCGCACGCGGAGGCTTCGGCAGAAGGCGAAGCCGGGCTGCCGGAAGTCACGGACTTTCAGGCCCTGCCGGGCAACGGCCTGACGGCGAAGCTGCAGGGCGGTGTACTCTACGGCGGCAGCCTGAAGTTCATCGGGACCGTCGCGGAGATCCCGGCAGCACTGCGGGAGCAGGCGGACCGGCTGGCGGAAGCCGGTAAGACGCCGCTGCTCTTCACGAGGGACGGGAAGCTCCTCGGGATCATCGCGGTGGCGGATACGATCAAAGAAGACAGCCCGCAGGCGGTGCAGGAACTCCGCAACATGGGGATCCGCGTCGTCATGCTGACCGGAGACAACGAGCGCACCGCGCGCGCGATCGGCGCGCAGGCCGGTGTGGATGACGTCATCGCGGGCGTCCTGCCGTCCGGCAAAGAGGCGGTGATCCGCCGTCTGCAGGAGCAGGGGTCTGTCGCGATGGTCGGCGACGGGATCAACGATGCGCCGGCGCTGACGCGGGCGGATCTCGGCGTGGCGATCGGCGCGGGCGCGGATGTCGCGATCGACGCGGCGGATGTGGTCCTCATGAACAGCCGGCTGTCGGATGTTTCCGCAGCGATCCGGCTCAGCCGGGCGACGGTCCGGAACATCCACGAGAACCTGTTCTGGGCGTTCTTCTACAATATCCTGCTGATCCCGCTCGCCGCGGGGCTGTACGTCAATCTGATGGGCGGCTGGTCGATGAACCCGATGCTGGGCGCCGCGGCCATGAGCCTGTCCAGCTTCTGCGTCTGCATGAACGCGCTGAGGCTCAATCTCTTTAAGGTCCACGACGGGAGCCGGGACAAGCCGGGTCGGAACAGCCTGAAGCAGTTCAGCCTGAACGGACCGGAAGACAAAAACGTTGAAACTGCCGGAGAAACCGGTTTAAATGATAAGGAGGAAAATACCATGACAAAGACGATGAAGATCGAAGGAATGATGTGCCCGCACTGCGAAGCAGCCGTCAAGAAGGCGCTCGAGGCGCTGGACGGGGTGAACGAGGCGAAGGTCAGCCACGTCGAGGGGACCGCGATCGTGGACCTCAGCGCGGATGTCGCGGACGAGGTGCTGACGAAGGCCGTCGAAGACAAGGATTACAAGGTGCTCTCCGTCGCGTAGCATCCGGGAGTCCCGAAGCAAGGAGTGGAGTTTATGGAAAGGATCGCCAGTTTCAGCGTCGATCACGACAAGCTGCAAAAGGGGATGTACATCTCGCGGGTCGATGGTGACGTCGTCACCTACGACATCCGCATGAAGCGCCCGAACCGGGGCGATTATCTCGGGAACGGCGCGCTGCACACGTTTGAACATCTTTTCGCGACATATGCGCGCAACACGAAGTACTCGGAGAACGTGATTTACGTCGGACCGATGGGGTGCCGCACGGGCTTTTACTTCCTGGTGCGGGACAAGATCTCCCACGAGGAGGCGCTCAGGCTGGTCCTGGAGAGCTTCGCGTTCATTCGGGACTACGAGGGAGCGATCCCGGGCGCGACGCAGAAGGAGTGCGGCAACTACCGGGAGCAGGATCTGCCGGGCGCGAAAGCCGTCGCCGCGGAGATGTGCGAGGTCCTGGCGGACTGGACCGTGGAGAGGATGGACTATGACTATGAAGGATAACAGTAAGGCGAAAGCTGCTGCGCCGACCGGCGTCCTCTGCGCGATGGACATCGAGCTGGCGGATCTGCTGGCTTCGCTGGAAGATCCGGAGGTGATCGAGAAGGCCGGCTACCGGTTCTATGAAGGGACGATTGGAGGCAGTCCGATCGTGCTCGTGAAGTGCGGGATCGGCAAGGTCAACGCCGCGCGCGGGACGCAGATGCTGATCGATCTCTTCGAGCCGGCAGCGATCTTAAACAGCGGGATCGCCGGCGGGATCGGTCCGGGACTCCACGTCGGGGACATCGTGATCGGCACGGAGTTCGTCCAGCACGACTTCGACGTCACCGCGTTCGGGCACGCCAAGGGGTTTCTCTGCACCGATGAGCGGGACGACGAACCGACGGTGTTCCGGGCGGATCCGGAGATCGTCCGGCGGCTGAGATGCGCGGCGGAAGATCTCGCGGCGGCCGGCGGCCGCTCGGTCCACGAGGGCCGGATCGCGAGCGGGGATCAGTTCATCGCTTCCCTAGAGGCAAAGGCGGAGATCGCCGGGCTGTTCGGCGCCGTCGCAGCCGAGATGGAAGGCGCGGCCATCGCGCAGACGGCCGCGTACGCGGGCGTGCCGTTCGCGGTGCTGCGCGTGATCTCGGACCTGGGGGACGGGACCGCGCCGGAGAGCTACGAGACGTTCGAGCACGAGGCCGCGGATCTGTCCGCGGCGGTGATCTGCCGGTATCTGGAGAGATAGCGGCTTTGGATCGATGCGCTGAAGAGGCGGGGAGGCCCGCCTCTTTTCGTTGCAAAATTTTTTTGGAAAATCTCTTGACAAGCACCTGCGAATGTATTATTGTACTAAGTAGTTAATACAGTAATACAGCCGATGCGGGAGGAACTGCCCATGGAGT
>CAYLSR010000281.1:0-3017 GCA_964385855.1 uncultured Mogibacterium sp. | reverse complement strand
GAACACTACGGGCAGATGCTTGTCTACAAGTTCCCGAAGAACAAGACGATCTACGGCCCGATGCAGATCGAGGCGCAGATCGACCAGAGCACGGAGATCTCCAAGGAGTTCTCGCTCTGGAACTCCGCCGGCTCCACGTATCGCCGGGGAGATATGTTCGTCATCCCGATCAACCAGTCGCTCCTCTACGTCGAGCCGGTCTATCTGGAGGCCTCCAACCAGGCGATCCCGGAGGTCAAGCGGGTCATCGTCGCTTACGGCGACCGGATCGCGTACGAGCCGACGCTGAGCGCCGCGCTGGAAGACCTCTTCGGTGAGGGCTACGAGTCCGAGACGGAGAAGAAAGAGAAGGAGAACGCGGACGCGGGTGATCAGGAATCCGGCGGCGCGGTCTCGACCGCCGAACTCATCCGGAAGGCGAATGAAGCCTACGATAACGCGGTCGAAGCGCAGAGGAACGGAGACTGGAAGAAGTACGGCGAGTACCTTGCGGAGCTCGAAGGGTACCTGAATGAGCTGGAAAGCAGGTAAATAAAAGGGGACGAGAGATGATTAAATTTGATCTTGACAAGATGCTCTTCGTGATTCCGCCGGAATCGCACGATGAGCGAGAGGTGGAGAAGATCCTGAAAGCGCATCCGGAAGTCCGGTTCGTTTCGCTGACCGGCGTCGACCTCGGCGGCCACAGCACGGACGAGAAGATCCCGGTCGCGGCGTTCATCGCCGATATGGCCAAGATCCTGTGGGACGGCGTGCAGACGGATGGTTCCAGCGTAGCGCTGCCGGGCATCGCGGCGCTGTCGAATGCCCGGGTGGACATCCTCCCGGATAAAGAAGTCACCTGGTACGTGGAGTACAATTTCGGGAACCGGGACTACAAGACCGGGCTTCCGGTCGGAACGCTGAGGATCCCGTCGTTTCTGCGGCACAACGGCGACCGCATGGTCGGCTCCCGGATCTTCCTGCGGCACGCGACGAAGCGGTTCCGCAGAGGACTGCTGAAGCTGCTGCACGAGAACCCGTACGTCTTTGACTACATCGGCGGCGTGGAGAGCGCGGACGAGATCGAGGACATCTGCCTGACGACCGCGACGGAGCTGGAATTCTGGGTCAAGACGCCGGATGACCGCGCGGACCGCGACCAGCTGTACACTTCGCAGGAACTCAAGGAACAGTACTGGAAGCGCACGATCGGACCGGTCGGGACGGCCCTCGAGGAGACGCTGGAGATCCTGGACCGCTACGGGTTCGGGGTCGAGATGGGGCACAAGGAGGTCGGTGGCGTCCGCGCCAAGATGGGCAACTCCGGCGACTTCGACCACATCATGGAGCAGCTCGAGATCGACTGGAAGTACTCCGATCCGATGCAGGCCGCGGACAACGAGATCCAGGTCAAGCACGTCGTCCGCGACGTCTTCCGGGCGAACAATCTGGAGGTCACCTTCCTCGCCAAGCCGATGACGGGCGTCGCCGGAAACGGCGAACACACGCACCTCGGGATGACCGCGAAGCTCAAGAACGGCAGGCACGTCAACATCTACGAGCCGGTGGACCGGCAGTCGCATTTCATGAGCCCGGTGGGCTTTGGCGCGCTGATGGGGATCCTTCGGAATTACGAAATCCTCAACCCGTTCGTCGCTGCGACGCACGACGCGTTCCAGCGCCTCAAACCGGGGTTTGAAGCGCCGGTCTGCATCGTCACCTCGCTGGGACAGGACTGCCAGACACCGTCCCGGAACCGGACCGTGCTGATCGGCCTCGTTCGGGATCTCCACAATCCGCTCGCGACGCGCTTCGAGATGCGTTCCCCGAGCCCGCACTCCAACACCTACCTGCTCGTCGGTTCGGCCTACATGCTGATGCTGGACGGGATCCGGCACGCGCTGCAGAATCGCCGCACGCCGGATGAGCTGGCCGCGGCCATCTCAAAGAAAGCGGGCGTGCCGGACAGTTACCTCGAGACGGACCGCGAATACCGGTCGGAGGAGAACGTCTTCGAATATTATACGGAAGAGGAGCGGGCGCGCCTCTTCGGCAGGGCGCCGGCGACCGTCTGGGAGAACTTCCGCGCGTTTGAAGAGCACGCCGGTGAACTTGAAAAGATCACCGCGGGGGAGGAGACGGAGCAGATGATCATCCGGTCGTACAGAGAGCAGATGATCTCCAAGTGGAGCACGGAGTTCCACGACCGGCTGATCCCGAATTCGATGGATTTCGTCCGCAGGTGCGTCAAGGCGCACAGCGAGGAGAGCGCTGCCGATTACGACATCATGAACTGGCGCCGGGTCAACGAGCTGCGGCTCAGCCTGGGCAAGGATTACATCGGCAGGAAGTCCCTCCTGACGCTGGCCAAGGAGGCGCTGGACGAGAAGGATTACGACCGGGCATCCGATCTGGAGCTGCAGATCCAGGAGCAGATGGAAGAGCTGCGCGATGCCTACAATACGTACAGGAAAAACCTGTTCTGAAGAGCAGGATGAGGAAGTCCATAATATTTATCACAGATAGAGGAGAACAGAAAGATGCTGGATATCAAGAGAGTCAGAGAACATTTCGACGAAGTCAAGGCAGAGGTGGAACGCCGCGGTAAAGGCGACTTCGGGATCGGCGACGCGTATCGCTACGATCAGGAGCGCCGCGCACTGCTTGCGGAGGTCGAGCAGCTCAAAAATAAGCAGAACACGGCTTCCCGTGAAGTTCCGAAGCTCAAGAAAGAGGGGAAGGACGTCACCGCGCTCTTCGCGGAGATGAAGGAGCTGAGCAAGCAGATCAAGGAGCTGGACGAAAAGGTCGCCGAGGCGGAGATCAACATGCGGAACGCGCTCCTCGCGGTCCCGAACACCCCGTACAAGGATGTTCAGTTCGGAGAGGACGACAGCGCGAACGTGGAGCTTCGCCGATTTGGCACGCCGCGTGAATTCGGATTCGAAGCCAAGGCGCACTGGGACATCGGCGAGGCGCTGGATATCCTGGACTTCGAGCGCGCTTCCAAGCTGATATTGCTGCAAGAATGGGGC
>CAYLSR010000280.1:0-3021 GCA_964385855.1 uncultured Mogibacterium sp. | reverse complement strand
TCATCATCGGGCCTCGCGGCAAAATGGGCAGGTTCATCACGGAAATCGCGGCGGAAAGACCGGAAATCGAGATCGTCGGCGGCATCGGGCCGGCCGGAAGAGACTATATCGGGAAGGACCTCGGCGAAGTGACCATGATCGGACGCCCGCTCGGCGTGCCGGTCACGGACGATCTCGAGGCGATCATCGACAAGTGCGACGTCATCATCGATTTCTCGACCGGCGAGTCGGGACTGCAGGTCCTGGAAGCGGCCAAAAAGCACGGAAAAGCGCTCGTCTGCGGCTCGACCGGTTTCTCCGCGGAGCAGCGGGAAGCCTTCCGGGCTGCCGCGGCCGATATCCCGGTCATGCTCGCGGCCAACACGTCCCGCCTCGTCAACATCATGTACAAACTGCTGGAGATCACCGCGAAGCAGACCGGCGACGGCATGGATGTCGAGATCCTCGACATGCACGACAACACCAAGCTGGACGCGCCGAGCGGGACCGCCAAAGAGATGGCAGAGGTCATCGCCGAAGCGCGCGGGATCGATCTGGCGGAAAACGCGGTCTTCGGCCGGGAGGGCCGGTGCCCGCGGGAGACCGGCACCATCGGATTCCATTCGCTCCGAGGCGGCGACATCCCGAGCAGCCACACGGTCTATTTCGTCGGGACCGGCGAGCGGCTCGAGATCACCCACCATTCCGGCAGCTTCAAGTGCTTTGCCGCGGGTGCGGTCGATGCTGCCGTCTTCATGGCCTCGCAGCCGAAAGGTTTCTACGAGATCCGCGAGACCTTCGGACTGTAAAATTCGTCGTTTGCGCAGGACAGCGTTCCGCCGGCCTTCGGTCAGCGGGACTGCCCGTCCTGCGTTTTTTGGTAGCGCCGGATGATCTGATGCGCCGCGCGGATCCCGTCGCAGGCCGCGGAGGTGATCCCGCCGGCATATCCGGCGCCCTCCCCGGCCGGGTAGATGCCCCGGATGTTGCTCTCGCCCTGCTCATCCCGCAGGATGCGGACCGGCGAGGAACTCCTGGTCTCCACGGCGGTCACGACGGCGTCATCGCTGTCGTATCCGCGGATCTTTCGCGCAAAGACCGGTACGGCTTCCCGGATCGCCTCGGAGGCGAAGTCCGGAAGCGCCCGGTTGACATAGACCCCGTCCCCCTCGTTTGAGAGGAACTCCTTCATCGTGCTGCGCGGCGGAACGAACCGCAGGCAGGCATCCTCCGGTGCCCCGCCTGTTTTTTTTGCTGCCTGCTCCTGCCCGAGCCGGAAAGCCAGCCGCTCGTACTGCTGCTGGAACCTTATGCCGGCGAGCACATCGTCCGAGCCGAAATCGTCCGTCCGGACATCGCAGAGGATCCCGCTGTTGGCCGTCCCGCTGTCGCGGGCGCGGTCGCTCATGCCGTTGACGCAGAGGTCGCCGGGCGCGGTCGTGCAGACGAGGACCTCGCCGCCCGGGCACATGCAGAAGGAATAGACGCCCCGGCCGCTTGACGCGCGGCAGGAGAGTTTGTAATCCGCCGGCGGCAGCCGCCGCTCCTCTCCGTACTGCGCCCGGTCGATGAGTGCCTGCGGGTGTTCCATGCGGACGCCGATCGAAAGAGGCTTCTGTTCCATCTGAAGACCGGCGTCCCGGAGCATCTCGAAGGTGTCGCGGGCGCTGTGCCCTGCCGCCAGGATGAGGACCTGCGCCGGCAGGATCTCCGTCCGGGCTTCCGGCGTCTCCGCGGAGCTTCCGGAGCGGCCGGAGACGATGCGGATACCGGTCAGCCGGCTGTCCTTCGTGATCAGGGAATCGAGCTTCGTCCCGAACCGCACCTCGCCGCCCAGCGAGAGGATCTCCTCCCGAAGGTTGACGATCACGGTGCGCAGGACATCCGTGCCGATGTGCGGTCGGTGCTTGTAGAGGATGTCCGGATCCGCGCCCGCGTTCGCGAATGTTTCGAGCACATACCGGATATTGCCGTCCTTGATGCCGCTGGTCAGCTTGCCGTCGGAAAACGTTCCGGCGCCGCCTTCGCCGAACAGCACGTTGGATTCCGGGTCGAGGATGCCTTCGCGGCGGAACCGGCCGACATCTTCGATCCGGTCCGCCATGCAGGCACCCCGCTCGAGGACGATCGGGCGGTATCCGAGCCTTGCGAGTTCGAGCGCGGCAAATATGCCCGCCGGTCCGAAGCCCGCGATGACCGGCCGCGCGGACAGTGGCTCCGTACCCGGTTCCGGAACGGACCGTTCTTCCCCGGTGATCTGACGAAGGTCTTTCTCCTGGCTCTTGCGGATGCGAAGCGGCCTGTCCAGCTCGAAATCTACCGTGTAGACCAGACGGATCTCCGATTTATCCCGGGCGTCGACGGATTCGCGCCGGACCTCCCACCGCCCTTCCCGGATCGTCCCCGGGGCGAGGCGGAGCTTCTTTTCGATCCGGGCCGGGAGTACGGACAGCGGTTCGCCGATCCTGAGTTTTATTTCTGAAATTCTGTAATGGATCATCAGTCTTGCTCCGATCCGGAGAGGCTGCGCGCGGCAGCGCGGCCGGCAGAAAGGCCGGTGCGCCAGGCGTGGTTCAAATTGAATCCGCCGCACGGGCCGTCATAATCCTGCAGTTCTCCGGTGATGTACAGGCCCGGGCTGAGCCGGGATTCGTTCGTGTCCGGGTCCAGCTCCTCCAGGGCGACGCCGCCGGAGGTGCACTGGGCTTCTTTCCAGCCGCGGATGCCGGTCGGCCGGAAGCTCAGCGTATGGACATGCTCCGAGATGCGCCGGATCTCTCCGTCCGTCAGGCGGCTGACCGGGCGGGACGCCGCGGTGGCGGCTGCGCTTCTGGCGTGGTGGCTCATCGGGGCGATGACCTCCGACGACGGCTACTTCCTCACGATGGCGCGGGTCCGCGACGAGCTGGGCTACGTCAACGACTTCTACCGCTGGTTCTCCGGGCCGATCGCGCCGATGGGCTGGTTCGTCGTGTTGCAGGCGCGCGGGGTGGAGATCTCCACCGCCACGCCGTGGATCCGGTTGCCCGCGCTGGGCATGGG
>CAYLSR010000279.1:0-3034 GCA_964385855.1 uncultured Mogibacterium sp. | reverse complement strand
TCATGATTAACAGTGATTTTCTTTTTCACTGTCTCTCATAAAGGGAGCATATCACAGCAGGCCGCTCTCATCTTTCATCCCGGCTCCCATAGCGTTCCGTAAATCAATCCGAAGTCTTTCTGTTCACGAGGACGACGGAGGCGAAGACCAGCAGGATGCCGAGGGCCTTCCAGAGGTTCATGGATTCGTGGAAGAGGAGCACGCCGAGGATGGCAGCCGAGATGTTCTCGACGGAGGCGAAGACGGGCGCCTTCGAGACCTCCGTGATGAGCTGCATCCCCTTGACGTAGAGGAGGTACGGGATCGCGGTCCCGACAAGGCCGAAGACGAGCGTCAGCAGGAACGCGTGAAGATCCCACTGCATGCCGGTGTGCGTCCACGGCCGCGTCAGGAGGGTGATCGAGATCAGACCGCCCAGCGTGGCGTAATAGGTGACGGCTTTCGGATCGTCCGTCTCGGTCGAATATCGGCTGAAGATCGGCAGCGTCGAGTAACAGAGCCCCGCGAAGAGGCCGGCCGCCACGCCTTTGAACGAAACGCCGGTCAGGCTGAGATCGCCGCCGGACACCGTCAGGAAGCAGCCGAGCAGGTTGAGGGCGATCGCGGCCAGCTTGGTGCCGGTGATCTTCTCGTCGAACAGTATCTTCGACAGGATCGTGACGTAGAACGGCGAGGTGTACAGGAGGACCGCCGCCACCGCCATTCCGAGAAGATCGATCGCGGTCAGGTACCCGATCACGAACAGGCACTGCGTGAACACGCCCTGCAGCAGCGAACGCCCGAGCGCGCGCCGGCTGATGAGGAGGTGCTCCCGGTGGCTTTTGCTGAGCAGCGGGAACATCAGGGTCATGACGATCGCGGCGCCGGCCGTCTTGAGAAAAGACGAGGTCAGCGAGGAGCCGCCCATCGCGGCGATGGCGTGCGTAAAGATCCCGGTCATCCCCCAGAGGGTGCCGGTGATCAGGATCAGGGTATAGCCGAGTGTGTCATTTCTTCTCTTCATGCTTTCGACCTCGCATCCGTATCAGTATATCACAGGAATCGTCCGGCTGTCGACGGAAACGAAATTTCCTGAACTTCCCAAAGAATCCGCATTCGCCTTGCTATTCCGACCGGGAAACGATAATATAGTGCTATAATACAGACTTCCACGCGCCCTCTGATAATGCGCACCATGTGGAAGTCGTTCTTTTAAGGGGAATACACATGAAACTGACTGTTCCAAAGAAAGACAGCGTGCCGGCGGGATCCGGCCGGAAGGCCGCGGTCGTGACCGGCGGCGCGAGCGGCATAGGGAAATGCATCGCGGAGGAGTTCCGCAGCGCGGGATTCAGGGTTTATGTCATCGATAAGAAGGACGGAGACCATTTTGTCGGGGACATTTCCGACAAAGAGGTCCTGGAAAGGTTTGCCGGGACTGTGGTGAAAGAGTGCGGCGGGATCGATTGCCTGGTCAACAACGCGCTCCCGCTGATGAAGGGGATCGACGAGTGCAGTTACGAGGAGTTCCAGTATGCGCTTGCGGTCGGCGTGACGGCGCCGTTTTATCTGTCGAAGCTCTTTGCGCCATATTTCAGGGAAGGGGCGTCGATCATCAACATTTCTACCTCGCGGGATCGGATGAGCCAACCGCAGACGGAGAGCTACACGGCAGCCAAAGGCGGTATCGCGGCGCTGACGCACGCCATGGCGGCGAGCTTTGCCGGCAAAGTGAGGGTGAATTCCATCTCGCCGGGCTGGATCGAGACCGGAGAGGAAGTCTATGAGGGGGCAGACGCCCTGCAGCAGCCGGCGGGCCGCGTCGGCTGCCCGATGGATATTGCCGCGATGGTGATGTTCCTGTGCTCGGATAAGGCGGGGTTCATCACGGGAGAAAACATCTGTATCGATGGCGGTATGACGAGGCTGATGATCTACCATGGCGATCATGGGTGGACGTATGTGCCGGAGGCCCGAATCGACTGAATAAATCCTGCAATCCAGGGCATTCAGGAATCCCGAAAGAGTGCTTGACAAATACCGTAGGGGGGTATACTATTGTAGTGCCGCAGAAGCGCGGCAGCGAGAGAAAATGGACAGAGGGAGGATCCCGATGGACGAAACAAAAGTGATAACCGAGGGCGGCTGCGCGCACTGCATCCATAACGGGGAGCGGCACAAGGTCCGGTCGGAGAAGGAATTCAACGGGCTGATGAACCGGCTCCGGAGGATCGAGGGGCAGATCCGCGGCATCGAGGGGATGCTGGAGAAGGACGCGTACTGTCCGGACATCCTGATCCAGGTGTCGGCGGTGACGAGCGCGCTCAACAGCTTCAACAAGGAGCTGCTGGCTTCGCATATCCGGACGTGCGTGGCGGAGGATATCCGCGCCGGCGAGGACGAGACGATCGAGGAGCTGGTCCGCGTGATGCAGAAGCTGATGAAATAACTGACGGTGAAGAGTGAGCATATGAGTGAAGGAATGAAGCAATACAATGTGACCGGCATGAGCTGCGCGGCGTGTCAGGCGAGGGTCGAGAAGGCGGTTTCCAAAGTCTCGGGCGTGACGTCCTGCAGCGTGAGCTTGCTGACGAATTCGATGGGCGTCGAGGGGACGGCGGAGCCCGGGGCGATCATCGAGGCGGTGGTGAACGCGGGCTACGGCGCGTCGGAGCGCGGGAGCGGCGATCGGGCCGGTTCTGCCGGAGGTCAGGACAGCGAAGCGGCGGTCCGCGCGCAGATGGCGCGGCTTCGGGAGCAGGAGGAGTCCCTCCGGGATACCGAGACGCCGAAGCTTAAGCGGAGGCTCCTGACTTCGCTGGGATTCCTGCTCGTCCTGATGTACGGGTCGAAGGGGCACATGATGTTCGGGTGGCCGCTGCCGGGGTTCTTTGAAGGCAATCACGTGGCGGTGGCGCTCGCGGAGATGATCCTCGCGGCGATCATCATGATGATCAACGGGAAGTTCTTCACGAGCGGCTTCCGGAGCCTGATGCACCTGGCGCCAAACATGGATACGATGGTGGCGATGGTCTCGATGACGTCGTTCGTCTGG
>CAYLSR010000278.1:0-3036 GCA_964385855.1 uncultured Mogibacterium sp. | reverse complement strand
CGACCGTGTCACAGCCGTACTCCCGGATCAGATCCATGACCTTCCCGGCGTCCTTGCGGATGCCGACACGCTCGATCGTCGTAACGCCCTGTGACGTGAGAAAGAGTTCGTCGCTGACCGCAACGCCGATGGTCTTGTCTCCGACATCCAGCCCGATCGCCCGCATGCTACTTCTCGAGCCCGAGATAGTTTCTCAGGATCTCTTCCAGCAGATCATCTCTGTCGACCTTCAGGATCAGGTTTCTCGCGTTGTTATGACTGGTGATGTAAGAAGGATCGCCGGATGTCAGGTATCCGACCATCTGATCGACCGCGTTATACCCGCGCTCCTGAAGAGCATTATAGATCTGCTCCAGTACTTCCCTGTTCGTCATATTGCCTTTGATTCCCTCGAATACTACAGTATTCCTGCTCATTGAAATGACCTCCTCTGATCACATTAACGAATTATCCTCTGGTTGAAACAGCCGGTCGAAAGCGGCCTCACGGCCGGCTGCGTGCATAACGGATTTGTATTATTTTGCCGCGAAGAGTTCCTCCGCTTTTGCGAACGCTTCGTCGAGCCTGGAGGCATCTTTCGCGCCGGCCTGCGCCATGTTGGCCTTGCCGCCGCCACCGCCGCCCGCGGCTTTCGCGACTTCCTTGATGATCCTTCCGGCATGATACCCCCTGCCGACCAGATCATCCGACAGTGAAACGATGAGCGTGACCTTGCCGTCATTGACGCCGGCAAAGACCATCGCGATGCTGCCGGCAGCTGCTTTGACCGAGTCGGAAAGATCCCTGAGCTCGTCGACACTCACCCCGTCAAACCGCTGAGCGATGAGCTTCACCTCGCCGACCTGCTTTGCCGAAGCCAGAATGCCGTCGAGCGCGCCGGCCATCTCTTCTGCTTTAAGCGACTGGATCGTCTTTTCGAGTTCTTTGTTTTCCTCGAGGAGCTGCTTCGCGCGGCGGATCATATCCGCATCGGCCTTCGACTTGAGGACAGCCGCGGTCTCGCGGATCAGCTGCTCTTTGTCCGTCAGAATGGTACCGACAGCCGTTCCGGTCACCGCTTCGATCCTGCGGACGCCGGACGCGATGCCGTACTCGCTGAGGATCTTGAACGCGCCGATCTTCCCGGTGTTGTCGAGGTGTGTCCCTCCGCAGAACTCCACGCTGTAATCGCCCATGGTGACCACGCGGACGATCTCGCCGTACTTCTCACCGAAGAGCGCCATGGCGCCGAGCTTCCGCGCCTCCGCGATCGGCATTTCCTCCATGCGGATCGGCAGGAACGCGTCGATCTTCTCGTTGACAATCTGTTCGACCTGCGCGAGTTCTTCAGCGGTCACCGCCTGGAAGTGGTTGAAGTCAAACCGCAGATAGTGCTCGTCCACATAGGAGCCGGCCTGCATGACGTGGTCGCCCAGGACGTCTCTAAGCGCCTGCTGCATCAGATGCGTCGCGCTGTGCCCCCTTGCGGTCCTGTTGCGCTTCGCGCGGTCGATCGCGAGATGGACGCGGTCTCCCGGCTTAAACGCGGCTTCACAGCCGGCCGGAAGAACGTGCAGGTGGATGCCGTTCTCCTTGACGACATCTTCGATTTCCGCGCAGATTTCTCCTGCGGAAACCGTCCCGTCGTCGTGGAGCTGACCGCCGCTCGTCGCATAGAACGGCGTGCGGTCCGTGATCACGAACCTGCGCTCCTTATCGTACTGTCCGACATAGAGGATCTGCGCGTCGGCCTCATAATCGGTATAGCCGAGGAATTCCGTCGGCGGCAGGTGGAGATAATCCGAATCTTCTTTCCAGGCTTCGTCTTCCGTATCGCGCTGCCCGGCCTGCGAGGTCTCCTTCTGGATCTGCATGCAGTGACGGAATCCCTCGAGATCGGCCGTCTTGCTGTTTTCGACGAGGATCTCCTCCGTCATCTCGATCGGGAATCCATAGGTGTCGTACAGCTTGAACGCCTGCTCCCCGCTGAGCTCGGTCAGCCCCTGACGGTCGAGCTCTTCCATGTACTCGCTCAGGATGTTGAGCCCCTTGGAGAGGGTCTTCGCGAACTGCATTTCCTCCACGCTGATGATCTTTTTGATCATCTCCTGCTTCTCCACGAGCTCAGGATACGCGCCGCCGGAAACCTCGATGACCTTGTCCGCGAGTTCCGCGAGGAAGCCGTCCTGCTCGATGCCGATCAGCATGCCGTTTCTCGAAGCGCGGCGGATGAGTCTCCGGAGCACGTACCCCCGGCCCTCATTGCTCGGCAGGATGCCGTCCGCGATCATGAAGACCATGGATCTCAGGTGGTCCGTCACGATGCGGACGCTGATGTCGGTCTTCTCATCGCCTTTTTCGTACTCGACCCCGGCCATCTCCGTGACGGCGGTCAGGATGTGGCGGACGGTGTCGACGTCAAAGATCGAGTCCACGTCCTGCATGATGCAGGCGAGCCGTTCGAGGCCCATCCCGGTATCGATGTTCGGATGTGCAAGGTTGGAATACGAGCCGTCCTCTTCTCTGGAGAACTGCGTGAAAACGTGGTTCCAGAATTCGATATACCGATCGCAGTCACAGCCCGGTTTGCAGTCCGGACTGCCGCAGCCGAACTTCTCTCCGCGGTCGAAGTAGATCTCAGAACACGGTCCGCACGGACCGAGCCCGATCTCCCAGAAGTTGTCGTCTTTGCCCAGACGGACGATGCGCTCTTCCGGCATCCCGATCTCGCGCCAGATCTCATACGCCTCATCGTCATTCTCATAGATCGTCGCCCACAGTTTATCCGTCGGCATGTGAAGCCACTCCGTGATGAACTCCCAGCCCCAGTTCAGCGACTCTCTCTTGAAGTAGTCGCCGAAGCTGAAATTGCCGAGCATCTCGAAGAACGTCCCGTGACGCGCGGTCTTGCCGACATTATCGATATCACCGGTCCGGATGCACTTCTGGCAGGTCGTCATCCTCCTGCACGGCGGCGTCTCAACGCCGGAGAAGTATGGCTTCAACGGAGCCATCCCGGAATTGATGATCAAAAGGCTCTTGTCATTCTGCGGGATC
>CAYLSR010000277.1:0-3051 GCA_964385855.1 uncultured Mogibacterium sp. | reverse complement strand
CATCTTCACCGCGGTGTTCGCGTTCAAGGACCTGATGTGGCCGATGATCGTCTGCACCAGCGTCCAGACCACCACGCTGGCAGCCGGCCTCGCGAAAGCGCAGGGACAGTATTCCAGTGATTATCCGCAGATGATGGCGGCGGCCGTTCTGGCGGTCGTACCGATGATCGTCATCTACGTGATCTTCCAGAAGCAGTTCGTCGAAGGTATCGCGACATCCGGCGGCAAGCTGTAAGAGCAGCCGATATCAGCACAGAAATGAGCTGCAGCACGCAGCTCATTTTTATATCACGGAGAGCGGCCGCTCCGGGCGGGCGGCCGCGCAGCAGGACACAGGGGAAACATGAGCGGATGGAGAGCCCGCCTCCGGGCGTGGGCCGGGGAAGAAAAAGTCAAGATCGCGGAGATCCCGACCGGGAGGAAGCGCCTCGAGTACATCTGGAGCTATTACAAGCTCTGGATCATCGGGATCGTCTTTGTCGTGTGGTTCGCGGGGTTCACCATCCGGCAGTACACGACCACGCTGCACGATTACTGGTGCTTCATGGTCTTTACCAACACCTACGCGGACGTGGGGAACGGCTCGGAGCTGTGGGAGGACTACACCGAATACGCCGGGTTCGACCTGCGCGAGAAGGCCGTGGAGTTCAACGCGAATTCGTATTTTGACTACCTGAACGGCGTGACGGGCAACAGCTACTTCGAGGCCTTCGTAGCGTACGCGGACAGCGGGACGCTGGACGGGATCGTCAGCGGCCGCGAGTCGCTGACCGCGCTGGGCAAGACCGGGCGCCTGATGGATCTGAACAGCGAGGCCTGCGCCTCGATCAAGGCGAAGTACGGCGACCGGTTCCTGTACGCGGTGCCAAACGACGAGTCGTACGGCACCGGGGAGATCCCGGTCTGCATCGACATCAGCGACAGCCGGCTGGTCACGGAATACGGGGCGTACGCGGAGCCGTGCGCGCTGGGGATCGGCGCGCTGTCGGAAAACGTGGACTCGATGGAGCTGTTCCTCGATTATATCTTTTTACAAGAGTAGGAGACCTCGGCAATGCTGTACTATCTCACTTTATTTCTGGTTTTCTGGGCGATCCTCTACACGGTCGCGCGGTTCTTCCGGTACTTCCGAATTGTGAAGGACTACCGGGAGGAGACGACGGCGACCGTCGTCCGCACGCGCGAGCACGTTCCGGCGCGCAAAAAAGAGCCGCCGGCGGTCGACGTCGTGCTGGCCTATACCATCGACGGGAAAGACGGCGAATCCGAGATCATCGTGCCGGTGGAGCACGCCGGCAATTATACGGTTGGCAAAACCGTCGACATCTGCTATCATGTGTCGGGAAACGGCACGGTGCACATCGCCTCGGGAGGCGACGGCCCGAAAAAGATGATGTACGGCTATCTCGCCGCGATCATCATCGAGATCATCGTGTATTTCATCATCTGGCGCGTCCTGCTGTGACGGAGCAGGGAGCACCATCGATTATCAACATCAAGAGGGAGTAAAGATCATGAGCATTCTCTATCGGGAGAACAACCGGACCATTACGATTTACACAAAGAACACGAGCTATCAGATGCGGGTCGATCCGAACGGATTCCTGCAGCACCTGTATTACGGCAAGCGGATCGAGCAGGAAGACCTGACCTATCTGTTCCGGAACTACGACAGAGCCTGCGCGGGCAACCCGGACGAGGTCTTCCCGAACCGCAGGATCTCGTTTGACACGATGCCGCAGGAGTACCCGGGGTACGGCGTCGGCGACTTCCGCGTGCACGCGCTGGCGGTCCGCCACATCGACGGGAGCTACGGCGTGGACTTCCGCTACGTCAGCCACGAGATCCGCAAGGGCAAATACGCGCTGGAAGGGCTTCCGGCCTCGTACGACTACGCCGGGAACGCGGAGACGCTGGTCGTGACCGTGACCGACACGGCTTCAGACCTGACGGTCGAGCTGCTCTACGGCGTCTTCGAGGACGAGGACGTCATCACCCGCGCGGTCCGGATCATCAACGGCGGGAAGAGCGAGGTCATGTTGGGCCGCGCATTCTCCATGTCGCTCGATCTCCCGTACGGCAAGTGGGACCTCATCCACTTCCACGGCAAGCACGCGCTGGAGCGCCAGACCGAGCGGGAGAAGCTGACGCACCTGATCAAGGACATCGACTCCAAGCGCGGTACGTCCAGCCATCAGGAGAATCCGTTCGTCATCGTCTGCGACCGCAAGGCGGACGAAGATCACGGCAGCTGCTACGGCATGATGCTGGTCTACTCCGGCGGCTTCAAGGCCGAGGCGGAGCTCGACCAGTTCGACAGCGCCCGCGTGGTCATGGGGATCCAGAACGACCCGTTCGAATGGCACCTGCAGCCGGGCGAGGCGTTCGTGACGCCGGAAGTCATCATGTCCTATTCGGCGGACGGCCTGACGAAGCTCTCGCAGAACTACCACTACTTCATCCGTCACAACATCTGCCGCGGAAAGCACCAGTTCGCGCGGCGGCCGATCCTGATCAACAACTGGGAAGCCACGTATTTCGACTTCGACGACGAGAAGATCCTCCAGCTCGCGGACGAGGCGGCGGAGCTCGGCATCGAGATGCTCGTGCTCGACGACGGCTGGTTCGGGAAGCGCAACAGCGATGATTCCGGGCTGGGCGACTGGTACGTCAACGAAAACAAGCTGAAACACGGGCTCCGCGATCTGATCGAGAAGATCAACGCGAAGGGCCTGAAATTCGGCATCTGGATGGAACCGGAGATGGTCAACGAGGATTCGGACCTCTACCGGCAGCACCCGGACTGGGCGTTCAGCATGCCGGGCCGCAAGCCGATGCGCTCCCGCAACCAGCTGGTCCTCGACATGTCCCGCAAGGAAGTCGTCGACTACATCTACGGCTGCATGGAGAAGCTCCTGAGCGAGAACCCGATCGACTACCTCAAGTGGGACATGAACCGGTCGATCGCGGACGCGTACTCGATCGCGCTGCCGCCGGCCCGCCAGGGCGAGGTGCTCCACCGGTACATCCTGGGCATTTACGACCTGATGG
>CAYLSR010000276.1:0-3054 GCA_964385855.1 uncultured Mogibacterium sp. | reverse complement strand
CCTCAGCTCTGCAGTTGTACCACATGTCGCCACCTATATCGCGCAGCCGCTCGACCATCGCATTGCTGATCTCATGCGACGTATGCGCCGGGATGTATGCCGACCGCGCGATGTACTTCATCGACATGTTGCAGTAGTGAATAAACGCCATGCGGTCCATGTCGATCCCGAGATAGCCCCAATACGTCGACAGGATATCGCGGCATTTCTGCGGCAGACCGATCGCCTGCCAGACCTTGCTGACCGGATACGCACCCGTCCGTAGCAGGTTCGGGTACTTCTCCTTCAGCACGTTCGAATCCGCGTGACCGTTCGAGTTGCTGATATAGGCCGTGCCTGCCATCGTCTCTTCGAGCAACTCGAAGTACTCCTCCATCTTCGGACGCGACCCCGGCACATAGTATTCCATCTTGTCGATGAAGGCCTCGCAGCCGAACGGCATGCTGACATCCATCGGCGTCCCGTCCGAATACTTGCTGATGATGCGGAAGCAGTCCGGCACTTCCTTCCACTCCACCTCCACGCCATAGTCCATCATCATCTGGCGGATCTCCGCCGGATCCTCCGCGCTGCCGATGTCGCAGAGCTCATGCAGGGAAGGTTCGAACTCGAACCGGCCCCTCCGGAAGCTCGTTGCGCATCCGCCCGGCAGGTTGTGCTGCTCGATCAGAAGGACCTTCTTCCCGCTGACTGCGCACTGCAGCGCTGCGGAAAGCCCTGCGTTGCCGGCGCCGACAACAACGATATCATAATGAATCATCTGCCAATACACCTCCTTTGTACGCTCGTATAAACAGCAATTACAATGATTGATCGTCTCCGCCCTGATGTCAGATATTCCCAAAACGGGTACTGCCGAATTGGCAGTTGCCCTCTGGTTTCATTATAACCCCATTTCCGAAAAAGAAAAGCCGGGATTCATTTCAGCGCAAAACAAAACTCCGGGAAATGTCCCGGAGCGTGAAAGACGGAGCGAATGATCGGAATCGAACTTACGGCGTGAGCACGGAAAATGCTTTTTACGCCCTCGGATGCGTCCGGTTGAAGACGTCTTTGATGCGCACATTGAGCACGGCCAGATAGGCGATGCCGACCGACATGTCTTCAAAGCCCATAAGCTCCTGCAGCGTCTTGAGGTCGCCGCCGTTCTGCAGGATGTGGACCGCGAAGCTGTTCCGGAGGATCTGCGGGGTCATCTTGTCCTCGATGCCGACGGCCTTGCCGTACTCCTTGAGGATCTTCCAGATGCCCTGGCGGGTCAGCGCCTGCCCGCGGAAGTTGATGAAGACGTAGTCGTCCTCTGTCCGCTCGTCGCCCTTGATCGCACAGTAGGCGCTCCCGATGTAGCGGACCAGCGCGTCGTGCGCGTAGGAACCGATCGGGACGATCCGGCTCTCGCCGTCATTGTCCTTGAGCGTGACGAAGTTCATCTTGAGGTTGATATCGCAAAACTGCAGACGCACGACCTCCGTGACCCTCGCGCCGGTCCCGTACATGAATTCGAGCAGCGCGCGGTCCCGGATGCCCTTGTGCGATTCATCCGGCTGATCGAGCATCGCGGTGACCTCCGCGATCGTCAGATATTCGATCTGGCGCTTGTCGTTCTTGGCGGACTTGATCTTCTGGAACGGATTCTCCTCGACTTCGCCCTCATCCATTTTGAAATCGTAGAAAGCACGCAGCGAGGAGATCTTCCTGTTGATCGTGGCCTTGGATTTGCTCTCGTTGTTGAGCTCGAGGATGTACGCGACCGCGTCGCTCTCCCGGCACTGATACAGGGTCTTGCCGCCGCGCCCCTTGAGGAACGTCTCAAAGGCATTCAGATCCCGGCGGTACGCGACGAGCGTGTTCTCGGCTTTATTCTTGGTATTCTTCAGGTATTCGATAAAAGCGTCCACTTTTTTACTCTCCGATTATTCTATCCCGTGAATCAATATCCCCGCGTTCCGGCCGGAGCAGCCTTTTCTCCCGGATCAGATCTCCCCCATCGTCCTGGCGGTCAGGATCCCGATGATCGTCTTGGCGTCCTCGATCTGCTGATCCAGGATCATCCGCACGGCTTCGTCCGCCGTCTTCTCCAGAATCTCGATGTCTTCCGTCGGATCGAGCGCCCGGTCTCCCGGCGTCAGGTCCCTGCACAGATAGATGTCCAGGAGTTCCGCAGAATAACCGCAGCTCGGACGGATCGTGATGAGCTTGCGAATGCTGCCGCACTTGTAGCCGGTCTCTTCCTCCAGCTCCCGGACTGCCGTCTCCAGATAGCTCTCGCCCGGATCCCGCTTGCCCGCCGGAAGCTCGATCATATCCCGCTCCGCGGACTTCCGGTACTGCCGCTCGAACAGGATCTTCCCGTCGTCCTTCACCGCGAGCATCACCGAGCCCCCGATGTGCTCGACGATATCCCTCACATCCGTCTGCCCTCCCACTGCGCGGACCTGATGCTTGCGGACCCGGAAAACCGGACCCTCATAGACGACTTGTGACGAGATCGTTTCCTCGCGGAATGCCATGCTCCCTCCGTTGATTATTTACGAATAAAACTTATTGCTATTATTTGTATTCTAACACCTTTTACAGCAATAATAAAGAGCAAAAAAAGCAAATTCGGCGATTTTTTATCGCCGATTCGCCGTGTGTCTCCATCATTTTATCTTATGAGATACCACGAATGATACGTCACTTGCCAGGACATCGTATCGTTCTGAGCTTACGCTCTGATTATACCATGGCGAAGGCGCCCCGTTGGCACCGTTTTATCGCGTTTTGCTTTTCCGGTTCCGGACAGGCCCCTTTGCCCCGGTCGGGTACGGCTCTCGCCTCGCGCCGGCAACGCAGCGGTTCTAAACTCAAGCTTCGCCTGACGGCTCGCTTATCGTCAAGAACCGGCTGCCGGCGAGCCCCTCCCGGGGCAAAGGGTCTGTCCGGCCGCAAAAGAACGCGACAACCGAGGAATGTGCGTCGAAAGATCGCTATTATTCGCCGGTTTACATGCTGTTTATCGTGGCGGTTGGGCCGGATCCGATGTTCACGTCTTGCAAAACATTGCCGACAGCC
>CAYLSR010000275.1:0-3055 GCA_964385855.1 uncultured Mogibacterium sp. | reverse complement strand
TCGCGGATGTCGCTGCGCAGCTCGGCGGCGGCGGTCACATCCGCGCGGCCGGCGCGACTTATCACGGTACCATGGAGGCGGCGGAAGAGACGCTTGCCGAACTCCTGATCCGTGAAGAAATGCGACACGAGGAGTCATGATCAAGAGCGGAGTCATCAACATCAATAAACCGGAGGGCCTGACGTCGCAGGATGTCTGCACAAAGCTCCGGCGCCGCCTACACATCAAGCGGGTCGGACACACCGGCACGCTGGATCCGATGGCGACCGGCGTTCTGCCGGTCTGCTTCGGCAAGGCAACGCGCATTATCGAGTATTATGACGCGGACCTGAAGACCTACGAAGCAGTGATGCAGCTCGGGATCGTAACGGACACGCTGGACCGCACGGGCACCGTGACGGAACGGCATCCTTTTGACGGGATCACGTCGGAAGAGATCCGGCTGCAGTTCGGGCAGATGACCGGCCGGGTCGAGCAGACCCCGCCGAAGTATTCGGCGCTTAAAGTCGGCGGCAGACGGCTCTATGACTATGCCAGAGCCGGAGAGGCGGTCGAGATCCGGACCCGGCAGATCTTCATCGGCAGCTTGAAGGTGGAGGAAATCGACCTGCCGGAGGGGATCATCCATTTTACCGTTCAGTGCTCCAAGGGCACCTATATCCGGACGATATGCGACGACATCGGCAGAGCGCTCGGCTGCGGAGCGGTCATGACGGAGCTGACGAGAACCGGGAGCGGCTTCTTTGAGCTCAGCCGATCCGTATCGCTGGAAGAAGTCCTCGCGATGACGGAGGAAGAACTCGAATCGGTCATCCTGCCGATGGAGGAGACACTTCAGTATCTCGGAAAAGCATCCCTTCGGAGTGAGAGTTCCGTTCCGTTTTTCAGAAACGGCAGGGAGATCGGCGGCTGCTTTGTTCAGACCATCCTTGAACCGGAATGCCCTGCGCATGCAGCGGCGGACAGCCCGGTGAAAGACCGCTGGCGGATCTACGATCCGGAAGGCCGGTTCCTCGGCATCTCACGGTACGACCGGGAACGGGATCTTTTCATCGCGGATAAAATCATTATGGAATGACAATATATGAAAATCATCGAAACACTGGATACCATCAACCTGAACCGGCCGACGGTGGTCGCGCTCGGAAATTTTGACGGCGTGCATATCGGGCATCAGCAGATCCTGCGCGAAGCGGTCCGCGAGGCTCGAAAAGCGAATGCTTCAGCGGTCTGCTTCACGTTTTCCAACCACACGCGGAACAACGTGCGGCTCATCTGCACGGAACAGGAAAAACTCGCGATCCTCGAGGCGCTCGGGATCGATATCGTGGTCAACGTGGAGTTCACCCCGGAGATCCGCGATCTGTCCGCGGAAGCGTTTGTCCGCGAAATCCTGCACGAGCGGCTCCGGGCCGTCGGCGCCTGCTGCGGCTTCAACTACCGATTCGGCGCCAAAGCATCGGGAACGGCGGAATTGCTTTCGGAGCTGGGCAGCAGATACGGAATCACGGTCTATCGTCAGGAAGCCGTCTCACTCGGTGAGACTGTCGTCAGCTCTTCCTACATCCGGGAACTCATCGAAGCTGGTGAACTCGAGAAGGTTTCTGCTTGTCTGGGCCGGAACTACGCCATGAACGGGACGGTCCGCCACGGAAACCATCTGGGGTCCACCATCGGATTCCCGACGGCAAACATCCTCTATGATCCTTCCATGATGGCTCCGCCGAACGGCGTCTACTATACATACGCCACCCTGAACGGGGTGAAATACCCGGCGGTGACCAACATCGGCGTCAAGCCGACGATCGGCGAGGGGTATGCCAAGTCCGTCGAGACGCACATCTTCGGGCTTGATCAACCTCTTTACGGGCAGGAGATCCTCGTGGAGTTTCTGGTCTGGGAGCGGCCGGAGATGAAATTTGACGGGATCGATGCCTTAAAGGCGCAGATCGCAAAGGATTACGCGCTTGCCAAAGCGTATCATACATCTCGCGGTGATCTCTGATTCCGTTCGGATCGGCCGTTCCGCGAGAGCAGTACCATAGCAGTTATTAAAAGAAAGGGGAATTGTAATGAAGACAGAGACCAAATGCATCCATGCCGGTTATCAGCCAAAGAACGGGGAATCCCGCATGATCCCGATCGTTCAGAGTACGACCTTTAAGTACGATACGAGCGAAGACATGGGGAAGCTCTTCGACCTGGAAGCTTCCGGTTACTTCTACACCAGGCTGCAGAATCCGACTTCGGACTACGTCGCAGCCAAGATCGCGGCGCTGGAGGGCGGGACCGCCGGGATGTTGACGTCCTCGGGGCAGGCGGCAAACCTGTTCGCGGTCTTCAATATTGCGTCCTGCGGCGATCACGTCATCTCTTCTTCGACCATCTACGGCGGGACCTACAATCTCTTTAACGTGACCATGCGCCGGATGGGGATCGACGTGACGTTCCTCGATCCGGATTGCTCCGACGAGGAGCTCAACGCGGCGTTCAAGCCGAATACGAAGTGCGTTTTCGGTGAGACGCTGGCAAATCCTGCGCTGATCGTCTTTGACATCGAGCGCTGGGCAAAGGCCGCGCACGCGCACGGTGTACCGCTGATCGTGGACAACACGTTCGCGACGCCTGCCAACTGCAGACCGTTCGAATGGGGCTGCGACATCGTGACGCATTCCACCACGAAGTACCTCGACGGCCATGACGCGACGGTAGGTGGCTGCATCGTGGATTCCGGCAACTTCGACTGGATGGCGCACGCGGACAAGTTCCCGGGACTCACCACACCGGACGAATCCTATCACGGGATCACCTACGCGGAGAAGTTCGGACAGGGCGGCGCCTTCATCACGAAAGCGACCGCACAGCTCATGCGCGACCTCGGATCGACTCCGGCGCCGATGAACGCCTATCTTCTTAACCTCGGGATCGAGTCGCTCTGCGTCCGCATGGAACGTCACTGCAGCAACGCGCAGACGATCGCGGAATTCCTGGAAGCGCACGAGAAGGTCGCCTGGGTCAACTATCCGGGACTGCCGGGCAACAGGTATTACGAGCT
>CAYLSR010000274.1:0-3102 GCA_964385855.1 uncultured Mogibacterium sp. | reverse complement strand
ACGATGTCGCCGTACGGATCGGCTGCGGGCTGAACTTCTTCGAAAGTCATGTTGTCAAAGATCGAAAGCTGTTCCGACATCGGCCGCTGCCGCTCGTTGGATTCGAGCTGGCGCAGCTTTGCCTGCGCGCTCTTCCGGATGGAAGCGGGGATGCCCGCGATCTTCGCCACGTGGATGCCGTAGCTCTTGCTGGCCGGGCCGTCGACGATCTTGTGCAGGAAGACGATGTCTTTCCCCTTCTCGCTGACCGCGACGGACAGGTTCCGGACCGCGTCGAAGCGATCCTCCAGCACGGTGAGTTCGTGATAGTGCGTCGCGAACATGGTGCGGACGCGCTCCTGCCGGCTGCAGAGGTATTCGATTGTCGCCCAGGCGATGGACAATCCGTCAAAGGTGCTCGTGCCGCGGCCGATCTCGTCGAGGAGGATCAGGCTGCGCCCCGTCGCGTTGCGCAGGATGTGGGCCAGTTCGCTCATCTCGATGAAGAACGTCGACTGGCCGGAGCTGAGGTTGTCGGAAGCGCCGATCCGGGTGAAGACCCGGTCGCAGACGCCGATCCTGGCGCTGCTGCACGGGACGAAGGAGCCGATCTGCGCCATCAGAACGATGATCGCGGTCTGGCGCATGTAGGTCGATTTGCCGGACATGTTCGGGCCGGTGATGATGAGCATGCTCTTGCCGGCCTGATCGAGTTCGGTATCGTTCGCGACGAAGAGGCCCTCCCCCACCATCTGCTCGACGGACGGATGGCGGCCGTCCCGGATCTCGATGATGTGCGAGTCGTCGACGACCGGACGGACATAGCCGTTCCTGGATGCGACATCGGCGAACGAGACCAGGACATCCAGCAGCGCGACGGCCTGAGAGGCCTCCTGCAGAGGCCGGATGTACGGTTCGATCGAAGTGCGGATCTGCCGGAAGATCTCGTATTCCAGCTTGTTGATCTTCGCCTCGGCACTCATGACGAGGCTCTCTTTTTCTTTGAGTTCCGGCGTGATATAGCGCTCGTTGTTGACGAGCGTCTGCTTCCGGATATAGTTGTCCGGGATCATATCGAGATAGGATTTGCTCACGTCGATATAATACCCGAAGACTGTGTTGTATCCGACCATGATGGTCTTGATGCCGGTGCGCTCCTTTTCGGACTGCTCGAGTCCGGCGATCCACTCCTGCGCATCCCGGATGGATTCCTTGAGCGCGTCGAGTTCCGCGGAGAACCCCGCCTTGATCAGCCCCCCTTCGGTGAGCAGAAACGGCGGTTCTTCCGTGATCGACGCGTCGATCACGCGGTAAAGGCTGTCAAAATCCGCGATGGAGATCCGGATGCGGTCTGTCAGAACGGACGGAACCTCCCGGAGATCCGCGGTCAGCGGCGGCAGCGCCGCGAGCGTGCTCTTGAGCGCCACCAGATCTTTACCTATCGCCCGGCCGCTCGCGATCCTGGCGGTCAGGCGTTCGAAGTCGTAGATCTCGCGGAGCGAAGCCGTCAGACGGTTTCGGACCTGCAGATCGGCTCGGAGCGCTTCCACCGCTTCCAGGCGGTCGTTGATCATGTCCGGATCGATGAGCGGTTCTTTGATCATCCGCTTCAGGAGCCGTGCGCCCATCGCGGTATGCGTCCTGTCCAGGACGCCGAGCAGAGAACCCCGGACCTGCTTGTCGTAGAGCGTCTCGAGCAGTTCGAGGTTGCGCATGGTCGCCCGGTCGAGCTGCATGGCGTGATCGGATTCGCGGACCTCGAGGACCTTGAACTGCGCCGGATCCTGCTTCTGCATCTCCGTCAGATACAGGAGGAGCGATCCCGCGGCGACGGCGAGCTCTTCCCTGCCGTCCAGATCGAGCGGGATCAGAGAGGCGACGCCGAAGTGCTGCAGGAGCATTTTCTCGCAGGCAGACCGCTTATAATACGAAGCGTCCACAGGGTTGAGGTAAATCTCCGGCAGCTGGTCCTGGATCTCCTGCATCAGCGGGGCGTCGATGCCGGGATCGAAGATGATCTCCCGGGGCGCCAGGCGGCTGAGCTCCGCGAGGATCCGGTCGGTCCCGCCGGCGCGGCTGACCGAGGTGCAGACCATCTCGCCGGTCGTGATGTCGGCATAGGCGATCGCGATCTGACGCGCGGCCGGATAGGCGGAAACGAGATAGATGTTCTCCCCGTTCGCTGCGGCACCGCTCAGATCGATCGTGCCCGGCGTGACGATGCGGATGACCTCTCGCCGGACGATGCCCTTCGCTTCCTTCGGGTCCTCGACCTGCTCGCAGATGGCGACCTTGTAGCCCCGTTCGACCAGCTTCGCAATGTAGGCGTCCGCCGCGTGGAACGGCACGCCGCACATCGGCGCGCGCTCCTCCAGACCGCAGTTGCGGCCGGTCAGCGTGAGCTCCAGCTCCCGGGAAGCGGTGTACGCGTCGTCGAAAAAGAGCTCATAAAAATCACCGAGGCGGTAGAACAGGAGGCAGTCCTGATAGTTCGCCTTGATCTCCCTGTATTGCTGCATCATCGGGGAAAGTGCCATGGTTACGCTTCTTTCTGTTTAGTGTCAATCGGATGTTATGGTACGAAGCCGCAGACCGGTCCGCCGGTTCAGAGCAGACTGGCGTGCGCTTCGGAGACCGCCGCAGACGGCGAAATTTCGGGCTCTGCGGGACTTTCGGCCGCATCCGGGACCGGAGTGCCTTCCGGGCCGGAATTGCGCAGATAAAGCAGATATTCGATATTGCCTTTGGTCCCCTTGACCGGAGAATAGCTGAGCCCGGACGGGAGGAGTCCGTTCTCCTCCGCATAGTCCATCACCCTGCGGATGACTTCTTCGTGGATCGCCGGGTCGCGGACGATCCCGTTCTTGCCGACCTGTTCCCTGCCGGCCTCAAACTGAGGCTTGATGAGGCAGACTGCGCTGCCCTCCGGCCGGAGAACCTTGCGGACGACCGGAAACATGTGCTTCACGGAGATAAACGAAACGTCGATCGAGACGAAGTCGATCGGATCCGTGATCAGCGCGGGATCCAGATACCGGATGTTCGTCTTTTCCATGTTGACGAGTCTGCTGTCGTTTCGAAGCCGGTAATCCCGCTGCCCGTAGCCGACATCGATCGCGTAGA
>CAYLSR010000273.1:0-3115 GCA_964385855.1 uncultured Mogibacterium sp. | reverse complement strand
TGGAAGAGTACATCTGGTCGGACACCACTTGATACATTGCGGACCTTCCGGATTGTTTCTGCACAGATCGCACTTGACTGCTTTCCATTCTTTCCGCTTTTTGTTTTTCTTCATGGAGATCCTGGACGGCGTAAACTTGCAGTTCTTCTGGCACTTCCCGCAGCCGATGCAGAACTCTTCGTTGATGTAGACGATCCCGGTATCCGGATCCACGCACTTCGCCGTATCCTTCTTCGGGCAGGCCTCATAGCAAGGATGGTCCGCGCACTGCTGGCAGGCCAGGACTTCGTGGATCATGGACCGCGTGCCGAGATTGATGTGGATCCTGCCGTTGCCCGGGCCCGTGTAGCCCTCATGGGACAGACCGCACATGATCATGCAGGATTCGCACCCAGAACACAGGGAATAGTCACCGGAATACTGCACGATGTGATTCAGATACTGTTCCTGTTCCTTCACAGCGGCAGGAGCAGCCGTGCTCTCTTGTACTGTCATAGATCATTCTCCTTTTACACATCATCTTATGCTTATTACTTATTACGTAAGAGGTATTATATCACTTCAGGTCACTGAAGTCGACTCGTTATCAGAAACAATTCACTTCTATAATGGTACAGCAACGGCAGGGAGCCCCTCACCGTTGCTGCAGCATTCATGGATATGATGGTTTCAGAAAGAAGTGACTCGATCTTACGCCTCTTCTTTGATGAGGCCTCTCGCCTTCTGCTCCTGCAGGATCTCTTCGTACTTATCGTAGTCGATCTTGTAGAACAGCATGACGATGCCGACGACGATGCTGAGGATCAGCGGGACGATCAGGAAGATCGCGTTGATACCGCTGATGACCGCCGGCGCCTGCTCCGCCTGGTTCGCAACATATCCGGTCCCGGCGAGCATCCAGCCTACCGAAGCGGAACCGAGCGCGATACCGGCCTTATTGCAGAAGGACCAGTATGCACCGTACAGGCCTTCCTGACGGATCTCTGTCTCAAGCAGAGCGTACTCCGCGCAGTCCGGGCAAGCCGCAAGGGAAGCGGACAGTCCTGTGAAGAAGCAGTAGTAAGCAATGAAGGTCCCGATCCAGAACACAGCGCCCATCGTGTTGTCGCCGATCGACATCAGGATCAGGCCAACCGCTCCGAGGAACGAGGAGTAAGCGATCGCTTTACCCTTGGATCTGAGCGTATTACTCCAGATCGGCATCGTGAACGCGCCGAGCGCGCCGGCAACACCCGTTACGATGGCGAACAGGCTCATCTTGCCCATGTCGCCGACGATGTACATGAAGTAGTAGGTCTGAGCAGTCGCTCTGCCGAGGTTGATGACCGCGAGCAGGAACGCACCGATCAGGATGATGACGAACTGCTTGTTCTTCAGCGCGAGAGCAGCGCCCTTGAGGATCGGCATCTTGTCCTGGTCATCCTTCGGCTCAACAACTTCCGTGCACACCTTGAAGCAGATCAGGGAGAAGATGACGGAGATGACCATGAAGAGCGAGACGGTCTTGAGCCAGCCGCCGGTCATGTCCGCGCCGCCGCCGGACATACGCATAACGATCGGCATCGTGCAGGCACCACCGAAGGTCATACCGACGTTCGTGAAGGCAAGCTTCCATCCTGCGATGGAGGCTCTCTCAGCGCCATCCTGTGTCAGCGCCGCAACCATGGTGGTGTGCGGGATGTTGATGCAGGTGTACGCGAGGCACCATGCGAAGTACATGATGTAGACATACACGGTCTTCGCGCCGACGCTCATGCTCTCATGGTTCCAGAAGAGCAGAATGGTGAGGATCGCCAGCGGTACGCAGGACCACAGGATCCAAGGTCTGTAACGGCCGTATTTCGACTTGGTTCTGTCCGTCCAGGATCCGACCCACGTATCGTTGATCATGTCCCAGAATCTTCCGAGGAGCAGCAGGGTTCCGATCACACCTGCGTTCAGTCCGGCTACTTCCGTACAGAACATCAGGAAGAAGATGGTTACCGCGCCGTTTGCGAGGTTCTGCGCCAGTTCGCCGAGACCATAGGCGAATTTCTTGCCGGCGCCGACTTTTACCTCAAACCGACTGATTTTGTTGTTGTCCATTTTTTAACCTCCATATTATTATAACAGCAACATTATCAACAAATCTATATGGAGCCCGCCGGTCCCGAAGGACCGGCAACCCCCCGTTATATCCCGGGCAGGGATTTTTCATTAGCTGACGATGCCGCCGTCGCAGCTGATGATCTGGCCGCAGATGTAGTCGGACTCATCGCTGCACAGCCATGCGACGATGCCTGCGATCGCATCCGGCTCTGCCGCATATCCTCTCGCGGAGAACTGCAGGATCGCGTCGAACCCAGGGACCTTCTCGCCGGTCTTGGTCAGCGTCATGCCGGTGAGGACCGCGCCAGGAGCAATCGTGTTGATCCGGATGTTGTACTTCGCCAGCTCCAGCGTCAGGCACTTCGTCATCTGCGCAACGCCTGCCTTCGCGAAAACATAGTACGGGTCGCGGAGCGAGGCTCTGACGGACGACTTGGAGCCGAACTCGAGGATCACGCCGCCGCCCTGCGCCTTCATGTACGGGAGGACTTCCCAGATGGTGTAGCAGTGCGCGATGCCGTGGATGCCGACCATCTGGCGGAACTTGCTCGCGGTCGCGTGCTCGGTTCCGATTCTGCCCTGCACGTTGTAGCCGGCGCTGTTGTCGAGGATGTCGATGCGGCCGAAGCGCTCGATCGTCTTTTTGACCATGTTCTTGACGTCGTCTCTGTTGAACGCGTCGCAGTGGACGTACATGACTTCAAAACCGAGGTCTGTCAGGATCTTCTCGTTTGCTTCACCGATGTCGTCCTGCAGATCCGTGAAGACGACCTTCGCGCCTTCTTCGAGGAAGCGCATGACGGTCGCTCTGCCGATTCCGAGGCCCGCACCCGTGACGATTGCAACCTTGCCGTCCAGCAGTCTGGAGCCTTCCGGCTTCAGCGTTACCTTCTCCATGACCTTTCCGATGCGGTCGTATTCTTGCTTATCGATTTTCATTCTATCTACCTCCGTATCTTTCCCTTATGACCGCCGGATTACTTGCCCCAGTCGATACCGGTCTGGAATCCGCCGCCTTCAAAGGCTC